>NZ_JBVKCZ010000064.1:0-34223 GCF_055634335.1 Streptomyces sp. NPDC111802
GGCCTCGCCGAGATCCGCTGGTCCCTCCTGCCACGACGACGATCACGCGACTGCCGCCGAAAACTGAGTCGTCCCCGAGTCCGCTGATTCTTTCCTTGCTGCAGCTGGTGGTCCCGCTGGGCCTGCAGCGAGCCATCCTCAGCGGGGCCAGGCTTAGCACCAGCCGACAGGGGCCGAGCGGATCGCCCCGGAGCACCGGACCTCCAAGGCGTCTTCTGACCCCCGGCGTGACGAAGGTCACAATCCTTCCAACTGCCGCCTCAATAACAAGAATTGCGGGTTACTCGGATACTCCCTCGCTTGCAACGCCAGGGGGATTCTGCGGCAAGAGTGGCGTTCATTACCGCCGGTAATGCAGGATATGCGCCATGCGTGATATCGCTATTTCGTGTGGGGCGACAGAGAGGGAAAGAAATGTATGACCCTAATGGTGTTTGGGGCGGATTATTCGGCTTCACCAACGAGCTTGGATTGGGTGCCCTCAATCTGGCGAACAATGTTGGATGGGGGGCAGCCAATGCGGTGAACAGCACTGTGTGGGGGGCCGGAAACCTGCTGAGCTGGCTGTTCACCCCCTGGGGTTGGTGACCATGGACCGGGCAGTACGGTGAAAGATTTCAAGCGAGACGACTACCAAATCCGCCGGTTCGTCGTTCGCAGGACAGTCCACCATTTCCCGGAGGCCGACGTGGGATGAGATGCCAAGCACGCGAAGCAGGCCCGACGGGACGAGTGCCTGGACAGCGCCAAGCGCATCCTCTACGGTCCCATCGGTCACTGAGCCTTTTTCAGCGTGGCCACTGATCGGGTGACGGCTTCGTCGTCCGCAACGCACGCGCTCCCGTACCGTTGAGGGAGGTCTTCGACGCCTCAACTTATCAGCGCAGGAGTCCGCCTCGTTGTGGGTCAGACCCGCCTGGAGAGCCACCACGCCATCATCACTGGCTCGTTGGTTCCCTGTCCTGCCGTACTGGACTGCCCTACGCCCTGGTCGAGTGGGTCACCATGCTCACCGTGACCCGCCAGGGTGAGCGCCGCTGCAAACTCCCACCGCACCAGGATGCCTTGGTCGGCCTGGTGTACCTGCGCAGCGACGGCACCCTTGCCCAACTCGCTGTCGGCTTCGGCATCTCCGTCGGCGCCGCCCACGCCTACACGGCAGCCGTCGTCGACCTGCTCGCCGACCGCGCGCTCGGACTGGTGCGCGCCCTGCGTGAAGCCGACACCCGGAATGCGTCCTGATCGACAGCACCCTGACCGGGTGTAACCGGGGTCGGCGACAGCCGGGCCGAAT
Source organism: Streptomyces sp. NPDC111802 (assembly GCF_055634335.1). Taxonomy (NCBI): domain Bacteria; kingdom Bacillati; phylum Actinomycetota; class Actinomycetes; order Kitasatosporales; family Streptomycetaceae; genus Streptomyces; species Streptomyces sp. NPDC111802. Next base: position 1,295 of record NZ_JBVKCZ010000064.1, read on the forward strand.
TCTCCCACAAGCACCGACGACACTGGGTGAACGTACAGGTGGTGACCGATCCGGCCGGGCGACTGGTGTGGATCTCGCCCGCGCTGCCCAGCCGTGCCCACGACCTCACCGCGGCCCGTACTCACCGGATCATCCGGTCGGGGCGGTGGAGTACCTGATTGGCGGCGAGTTCGCGGTAGAGGGTGCTGGTGGTGACGCGGACGCTCGATTACCTCAGCCCTATCGAGTTCAAAGCGAAGCACTACGCCGAGCAGGCGACGGTCGAACAACTGAACCTGTAAACCCCGTCAGCCCGTTCTGACCAGCTAGTCAGCCCCCTCCACACAGACAGGGGACCTCAACCGTCATCCCCACGCCAGTCCTGGAGACGGCGTCATGGCGAAAGCATCACCATGAGCCGCCAGCTCCCATGTCACTGCCACCGGAAGTGTCTACCGGAGCCACGTCCTGCCGCTGACTCTGTCCCAGCCGGTCTGCTGGCCCTAGGCATCAGAGGACTGCGGACCATTCCCCTGCAGACCTTGCCAGTCCGTCGCGGCCGACGCCGAGACCCCGGTACCGCCTACCTTGACCCAACAGACCCGCCCAGTCCGTCTGCGCACCCGCCTGCCAGCCCGAACCCGCCACAGCCGAGCTGCTGGCACCCAGCCCGGCCTGCCCACCCACATCAACCACTGGTTGCCCACCGGTATCGACTGCTCCACTACCGGCTGCCCTGCAGGCACTTGCTGCGCTTGGGGCAACTCCGCCGACACCGCAGGCTGCTCCACCGGTGCAACCTCAACAGGACTAGGAGCAGGAGCAGTAGCCGCGGGTGACGCACTCCCCGGCACCTGCGACGGATCATTCAACGAGTTCCAGCTAAGCCCACCTGGCTGGGCCCCCTGTGATGATGCAACAGGAGTTGCAGGAGCCGCCTCCGGTGGCACAGCCCTCACCTGATGCAACGGATCCTTCAACGACTCAACCGTTGTCCCGCCCGGCCCGCTACCTGGCGACGACTCGGCCGGAGCCGCCGGCGCAGCCGAAGCAAAAGCCGAGGCTTGTGGGTGAATGGGCGGCCGGTTCTGCTGTCCGTTGATGAGGGGTGCCACGTCTGACGGGGCTCCGCTCGTGAGAGGTGCCACCGCCGATACCGTCGCCCTGGATAGCGCCGCTCCCGAAGCCATCCTGCTGAGACGGCTGGTTCGACTCGGTCGTGGTCTGCCGAATCTGCTCGCCTCCAACCGCATTGTTCGGCTTGAGGGTTGCGGGAAGGTATTGCGTCTGCCCGCCAGCCTTCGGCGGAACTTCACCCTTCGCCGCCGGCATCTCCCCCTGCTCCAGGTCCTCCTGCGGCTCGCTTGTCTCGCCGTTTCCGAGGCCAGCCTCCCTCGTGTTCCTCACGTGAGAACGGGACGAACCGCCCAGGTCCTGGTCATGGCCCTGCTGCACGGACTCCTCGGTCACGCCCCGTGTGGCGCCGGCCGAAAACTGTCCGGATGCATCTTGATGGCTTCCAGGGTTGCCGATGGCATGCGTTGTGGGAGCCCACTTCTCGAGTTCTTTCCCTGTGATTTCTTGATGCTGCTCTATTCTATGCCGCACATCCTTATCATCAATCTGCCAACCCTGATCGCGGAACCGCTTCTCCATGCCGGAGCGCTGTTTCTGCAGGACAAGGTTGATTACCTTTTCACGATTCTCATCATTCCTCTGAGATTCCGGCAAATAACTCCATAAAAGATCAGCCCGTTCGCTGGCGCGGTTTACCCAGTCAACTGGGCCTGGTCCCTGCCGATCTGCCTGGTCCTGTTCCGCTATATAAGCCCCCAAATACTGTATCGAATCCTGCATTTGTGCCGCAATTTCCGACTCGGCGGACACCCTTTGCAGCCATTTCCTTCTCTTCACATACGGAAATGGGATACGGGGCTGCCATTCCGTGAGCCCTCGACCGGAAACCGTCTGCTGTATACCTATTGGAACCCTCGAGCTGCCCCCTGGCATGTGCCGAAAGTATTCAGTCAGGGGCCATTGGGCAGTCAAAATGAGCAGGAAGACACAACTTTGCTCGCAGCCCTGGGGTAGCCGGCCGTAGCGCCAGCAGCAGGCGCACCGTGTAGCAGGGCAGGCCAATGCGTGACGGCTGCAGGTGGGCGGGCATCAGTGGGCGGGCCAGGCTGCGGTGTCGGCGAGTTCAGCGTGGCGTTCGGGCAGGGCCCGCCGCAGGCCGTGGCGGATACGCAGGAAGCGGGCAGCTTCCTGTTCGGTGTGGGGGCGCTGGCGCCCGGCATAGCCGGAAGGGCGGAGGCTTTGCTGAACAGCTGAGGCAGGAGCAGGTGGCTGCGTTCGCGACTTCGGGCCTGTAGCCGCACGGGCGGCTGGGTCGGTCCGGCTGCATCGATCGGCGTCACGTCCGTTTTTGCGTAATGGGATACGCAGCCGGGGCCGTGACATGGCCGGTCTTCCCTGATTGCCTTGTTGACGGCTCGTCTCTTGGGAAATGCGGTGCAGGATGCCGTCGCTCTCGTGCCGACGCTCGGGGGCGGTTATTGAGGCCTGACAATAGATCCCGTAAAGGCGTCGGGAGGCCGCAAATCGTGCTCTCTGCGGAGTTTCCTCGATGAACAGGCACGCGAAAATGCCGTGGCCGCTGACCTGATCGGTGCCGCCGGAGTTGTACGGCTCGGGACGCCCGCCCGCCTGTAGCATCCCGTGACCGCTGTCGGCGCGTACGCTCCTACCGCTCGGCCCTGGCGCCTACGTGCCCCGGACCAGAGGTGGCACCACCTCTGGTCCGGGAACTGGAGCCTTCATCGCCGCCGTCTGATCATCTCGGATTTTTCCCAGAATGGCCGGGCGGCCCGGTCCTCCTACCCGATCTGTTACGGCCAGCCTTGCTTCACCTTGGCGGGGGCAGTGTTCCAGCTCTTGGGTATGAACGTGATGACGTAGGTTCCGCGGTCGAAGTCCGCGTATCCGGCAGACCAGTTCCGGAACTTGCTCTCGTATACGTTCATGGGCCCCAGGTCGCTATTGGGTGCATGATAGTGGTTGGCGTGGGTCCAGATGGTTTTTTCGGCATCCGCTTCTGTTTGAGCCCCGAACCAGCCGTAGTCGAAATTGATCCAACTTTCGCCTGGGCTGGCCGGACTACGCGGAATATTTCTGTCCTTCGACATGTCGACCAGGCCGGTACTCTGGTCGGGCCGGAAGGCATTCGGGTCGCCGTACTTCCTCTTGTCGGAGGAGTCCCGCTGGTCCTGCCCGCTCCAGAAGTGCTTCGAGTAGATCACCGCCTTCATCTTGGATGGGTCGTAGTTGCCTCCATCCCTTTCCTTGAACGACGGTGTATTCCTCAGTGCCGAGTAGAAGTTCGAGCGGCTGTCTTCGTGGAGCAGAGCGTCGTTCTTGTTCGCGAGCTCTGTCTTGAGGTTGTCGATGTAATCCCCCTCGTCGTGGGAATTTTCCAGGGCTTTGTTCATGATGGACGCCACATCACGCGCCCGCTTGAAACCCTTCCCCTCGTCGAAGCTGCCCTTAGCGATGCGTCCCTCGAACTCCGCCTGCGTCTCATTGGGTCGGGGCCTAGTGTTTTCCAGATCGTTCTTGTACTTGTTCTCGTCGAAGAATGCGAACGCCAACTTGTTCGTCGGGTAGGGGCCCGAATTGACCCAGGTGACTCCAACGCAACCGTAGGACAGCTTTTCTCGCTGCCCTTCGGTCATTTGCTGTACCTGGCCGTCGCGGTGACTGTAGATCTGCTGCCACTTGCGTATGTAGTTATTGACGACCGTAGTGGCTCTACCTCCGTAGGCCCGGTACGCGTCAGGCATCCTGTTGAGCGGCTCGGCAGGAGGAATTTCCCTGTCGTCGACAACGTCGGGGGCCCGGAAGGATGCACTGGCGCTCGGCGGTAATTCCGCCGGAGACTTGCCAGGTTGACCCAGAGCCAGAGCTCTTTCGTTCAGTGCGTTTATGTTCTTGACGTCATCCGCCGTCAAGCCGTGTGTTTCGGCGTAGGACCCCTTGTTTTCCCCGTCGCCGCTGCTGGCGGCCTGGCTGACTGAGGGCATGAATCCGGCGGTGCATATGACCGCACCCACAGCAGCGAAGGCGAGGAATCTCCGACGTTTATGCATGAAAATCAATAACTCCCTTGTGGTGAAATCTCATGAAACGAGGGCATGCGAGAGCACGATGCGATGGAGTGGTTTAGGGCGAACCTCCGCTCAGAGCCTTGGCCACGCTGTCCTGCGGCACTGCGCCGACGGCAGGCAAGGCCGCCGCCGCGAGGCGGAAGGAGATGCAGTAATTGCGGGTAATGGCGGTGGCAAGGCAGTCGTCGCCGGTCATCACCGTGGGGCCGCCGGGGGGCCGGGCGCGACTAGGCCGCCACCCGGCATGGCTGGCTGCCCGGGTCGGGCGGGGCCGGTGGGTCGCTATATCAGGGTCGTCGCCGAGGCGATGACGCGGGCTCGGTCCGGGTGGTCCGGGTCGCCGTAGCGGACCTCGACGCGCGGGTGGGAGCGCATGAAGTCGGTGTCGACGAGGCGGACCTGGCTGGGGTGGTCGACCGTGCGCTCGGCGATGTCCGTGTCGAGGAAGAAGCTGAACTCACCTGTGGCCGGGGCGTAGACGAAGAACTTGCGGCCCTCGAACTTCTGCTGCGCGACGTTGTCCGTGAGGACCAGGGACCAGAGGCCCACGCAGTGGCCCGCGGGACACATGAACTGGAAGTCGGCCCGCAGGCCGTCCAGTTCCATCCATCGGAAGGGGTTGTCGTCGTCCGCGTTGATCGTGACGGCGGTGACGGCGGTCGCGACCGGGGCGGCCGCTTGGGCTCCCTGCGTGAGGGGCAGGGCGAGGGTCGCGGTCACGGCGACGGTAGTGAGGGCGCGGAGAGCGGCTCGGCGTATCACGTCTCGGCTCCTGGATGAGTGATCAGGTTGATACGAGCAGTGATCATGTCCTCCGGGTTAACTCCCGGGCAACACCATGGTTTTAAAACCGGCCACTCCGTCACGGGAACAATCCCTCGGCCTCGGCAGTCATCTGACCGCTCGATCCTTTGGCGGGGCTGAGGCTGGGGCAACCTCCCGGACCAGTACACACGCAGCTGGGCCGGGAACCTAGGACGGCTGGATGTCGGTCGCCGGCACCGCAGTACTGCGGCGTCCTGGGGAACCGTGCCAACTGCCAGGCCGCGGTCAGTGTCCGCACCTCCAGGGACACGGCCTCCTGCCTTCCGCAGTGGCGGCTGGCCTTGGACATGCTCGACCCGCTGGCCGGCTCGGGGGGCATGACACATGAGGGGATGACCCAGTCATTTCGCGCTTGGTGCCGTCTCCCGCTTCTGCACGGAAATCGATGCGGCGTCGACTCGAGGACCGGCTCCTCGGTCAAGTCGCTGACGGTGACACAGACTTGAGCAGCAAGCAGCCCCCGGCTCCCGTGGCCTGGTCCCCGTGCGATTCCAGCGGGGCGCAGCGAACGTCCTGCTCTTCGGAAATTCAACCGTGGTCAACAGCGACACCGCACAACGACGCCGAGAAGGATGCGGCGAACGGACTTCAAGCTCGTCATGTGATCGTGGTGTCCACCCAACCCAGCGGAGGCGGCCCGGAATCGTCTGCAACCGGAGCCAGAGGTTCCCCTCCGGCCCTAGTGAAGACAGTGAGCGCTTCGACGAGTGTGATCCGCTGCGTGGCGTTGAGCCGTGCGACGATCTCGGAGAGTTCGGCACGGCGGTGGGCCATGACCTCCGCCACGGTACGCCGGCCCTCCTCGGACAGTTGCAGCAATGTCTCGCGGCGGTTGTCTGGGTTGGTCTGCCGATCAGCGAGGCCAGCGGCGATGAGCCGGTCCACCATGCGCATCGCGGTGGACGGCACCACGTGGAGCAGATCAGCGAGTATGACCAGCTTGGTGGTGCCGCGGGTTGCGAGCACCACCAGCATGCGGAACTGCGGCAGTGTCAGTCGTTCTTCGACCTTGGCGAGCGACCGCGCAGAGATCGCCACCAAAAGACGCGACGCGGCCAGTACCGCGCTGGTAACCGCATCAACATCATCCACGTCACCGTTGGGGGCGTCGGGCTCGGGCATGCTCCCTTTTCTACCCTTCCAGCGGCCCTCGGCCCAGGTTGACGGAACAGTCGTTATCTCACGTCACTTTGCCATGGCCGTGGTAACGCATGAGCAGCATGGCAGCGTCGTCAGGGGCAGACGGCGTGCCCCTTCACTTTGGCAGCAGCTGCGCACCCGCCGCGACAGGTTCGAGGTTTCGCTGCCATGCACACCCAGGCCCAGTGGAAGAACGATTGCTGCTGGCCACGGGACCACGGCCGCCAGGCAACGAAGCGCCAGGGAAACCCACTTCAGAGGAGCTGGACGACTGGCGATCGCACTTTGCACTGTGCAATGATCAAGGTGGAGAAGCCAAACTGACGGTTGGTGGCTGCCCCGGCACCCGAACGGTACTGCCGCGCGGCAAGGACCAGCACACTGGCCGTCGGCCCTGTTCTTGATCAGTTGGAGCGAACATGGGTATGCCAACCAGCCTTGAATAGTGATGTGTCGACCATGGGGCACTGCTTGGCGTGACCTGGTACTGACGGACACAGAATCGTGCCGAGGGCTGCTTGGTTCTGGAGGTCGTGGGATATGTGTCCTCGTGCCAGGCGCTGCAGGGATCTCGGCAGAGAGACCGAGATGAAACCCGTCGACTATGCGATGATCGCAGCGCAGGCTCCCGTGATACATGCGGCGTGGGCATTCGCCCAGGCGTATTGGATCCACCACGACATGCGCACAACCTGGCACGTCATCCATCCATGTTTGCGCCGCCGTTGGGTGCAGGCCTGGTTGATGTCGTTCTGTGAGCGGCCGCTGGCTGATCGGTTTGCCCCTGACGAGGTGGTCGAGGCGTTCGCTGAGGATCAGGTTGACCATGAACTGTGGGAGCTCTTCGCTCGTGCGCAGGTCAAGGCCGCCTCGTTGGTTGTTGACCAAGAGACATGGGGAGTTCAGGCCAACCCTGAGTTTGTGGCCGCCGACATGGTTCTCGTCAGGCTCGTGCAGATGCTGCCACCCCGTGGTCCCAGTTCCCCTGAGGGTACGGATGTGCCTAGTCGTGCCGCAGACGGGCTCGTGGCCTCGGTGCCGCTACTGATGCGATACGAGGTCGGCCCCGGGTGGCGGCTGCTCAACGTCGGTACTGACGTCAACTCGCCAGGGTGAAGTTTCGTTAAGTCCCTGATGGGCTCCGTGCGGTGGCTGCTATCCCCGGTGTGCGAGGGATGCGGGTGGGGCGGGCTGACCGCTGCGGAACGGCGGCACCGGGAGTCAGTACGAATGTAGGCGGCCGTGCTGTTCGAGGAGAAAAACAAGCCGTCGGCGGTGGCACGGCGCCTGCGGGTGAGCCCGAAGTCTGCCTCGGATGCTGGCCCCGGCATCCGCACCACAGGGCTGCGCCCCGGCCTACGAAGGGCCAGCACTGGCCCGACTTCGGCATCAACTGAATCGACCTATTGAACAATTTATCGTGCGCCGTTCAGGATCTGCGCACGGTATGTGACTCCTGCCACAGGCTGGGTGGGTGGATAGGACCGTCTTTGTGATCGCGCGATTCCCTGTGTTGTGATGCGCCGCAGGAAAGTCGCGTGCTTGCCAGTCTGTTTTTGTGATTCACGTGACGTGATCTGCATCATGCCCGCTTTTTTACACAGCGGACTGCGTAGCCGACTGGGCTGACGATCCTGACCTGTCATGTTCTCCTTTACTGACGGCTTGTCTCAGCGAGGGAATGCCGGTGTGAGGGCCTGTGTGGTTGATGGTGGGACTGGAATTCGTCGCTGACGGACCCGGTGTCATCGCTTGTAGGGGCGAATTCTTTTGCAGAGCCGAGGAGTTGTTCAATGAAGAATTCCCGTAGGCGTGGTGCGCGTCGTAGGCGGTTGGTGCTGCTGGGCGCTGCTGCGGTCGCTGTGGGAGGTGGCCTTGCTACGACACTCTGGCAGGCCGGAGCCGCCTCTCCGCCGGGCAGTGGGGAAGCGCCGAGTGAGTTGCAGGCCTCTTTGGCCCGTCAGACGCTGGAGTGGAAGCAGTGCCCGGCGCCGACTCCCGTGCAGGGCGGTCGTGAGGTCCCGGGTGTTGCGTGGGAGTGCGCAACGCTGACGGCACCGCTGGACTACGACAAGCCGGACGGTGAGACGATCGGTATCGCGCTGATCCGGGCCAAGGCCACGGACCAGTACCAGCGGATCGGCTCCCTGGTCACCAATTTCGGTGGGCCCGGCGTATCCGGCGTGGACACCCTGCCCCAGGCGGAGAAGGACTTCGCGAAGCTGCGTTCACGCTACGACGTGGTCAGTTTCGACCCACGCGGAGTCGGCGCGAGCGAGGGCATCAAGTGTCTGGACGAGGAGACGGACCCAGCGCAGGACCCCGGCCGCATGCCGGATGACCCGGCAGCGCAGAACGAGGCCTTCTTGAAGTTCTCCGGCAAGTACGTCAAGGCGTGTGTGAAGAACTCCGGCAAGGTGCTGCCCTATGTGAGCACAAAGAGCTCGGTCCGCGACATGGACCTGTTACGCCAGGTGCTGGGCGAGGAGAAGCTCAACTATTACGGACTGTCCTACGGCACCGAACTCGGCGCGGTCTACGCTCACATGTTCCCCGATCACGTGGGCCGGACCGTTCTCGACGGCGTCATGAACCCGGACATCTACACCAACGACCCCGCCCAGCTCGCCCTCGACGGCGCCAAGGGCTTTCAACGCGGCCTGGAGCACTTCCTCGCCGAATGCGCCAGTCACGGGAGTGATTGCGCCACCGGACCCGATCCCAAGCAGGGCGAGGAGAAGATCATCGAGCTGCTAGACCGGCTCGACCGGCAACCATTGCCGACGCAGGACGGCCAAGGGCTCACCCGCGACCAGGCCCTGGGCGCCATCAGCGGCGCCCTCTATGCCCACGAGTCCTGGCCTGACCTGGGACAGGCCCTGGCGGAAGTCGAGCTGGACGGGACGGGAAACATGCTCCTCGAGATGGCAGAGCAAGGTGAACAGGGCCTCAACCAGGACGCGTTCACCGCGATCACGTGTGCGGACACCTCCAAGCGCTACACATCCCAGGAGGTGGAAACAATGCTCCCCGAGTTCCGCAAAATATCGCCGGTCTTCGGCGAGTCACAGGCCCAGATGCTGCTGGCCTGTACGGACTGGCCGGTCAAGGGTGACAAGGGCGGCCTGGACGTCTCTGCCAGGACCGCTCCCCCGATGCTCCTCGTCGGTACCACCGGCGACCCCGCGACTCCCTACGAGTGGACCGGCGCCATGGCCAAGGCGCTCGGTGACGGGGTCGGCATCCAGCTCACCAATCAGGGTGAGGGCCATGGCGCTTTCGGACACGGCGCCTGCGTGAACGCCACGGTCAACGCCTACTTCCTCGACGGCAAGACGCCCGCAGACGGCACCACCTGCCCGCCGGAGCCAACCGACACCAGCACGCCCTGCACATGCACCGTCCCGCACAACCCCGGCCCAGAAAACCGCGGACTCGACAACCGCGGACTCGACAACCGCGGACTCGAAGAGCCCGGATCTGAAGGCCCTGGATCGCCAGGCCTTGGGTCCGCAGGCCCCAGGGCGGGAGACTATGGGCCTGAAGGGTACGGGCCCGGAATATACGGGGTTCTGCAAAGAGTTACGGGAACTGACACGTCGTCCTGAAATCCCCGGCGTGGTTTTTCTCAACTCTTCGCCTTTGGTGGTTAGTTGGGCGACCCTGGCGTGTGCCGGCTGGCAGAGCCTCAGATGGGTGATGTGCAGCTGTTGGCCTGTCATCAGGTGGGGAAGCCGGGGTCATTTCGGTGCTCTAGTCACGGACAGTGATCAGGTGACGGCAGGGGCAGAAGTGGGTGAGATGCCGCTGAAAGCGGACAGGAATCTCTGGGCGTGCCCGGCCGAGGTGAAGCGTTTCATGGCCCGCTCTCGCTACCTGGCCGGCTGGTGGAACTCCGCCCGTTGTTGAGGTACTTCGAGGAGCGGTGCTCGACGGAGGGCAGCACAATGCGGTGGGCCGCGCCGTAGGAGCGGAGCATGTCGTACACCCCCATCCGCGGCACGAATGCCGAGGACAGGGCCGTCCTGATCCACGGCGCGCCAGCGAACCTTCCCGTAGGCGGCAGTGGTGACCGCGCGCGTGGCACTCTTGCCGTCAGTGACCGTGGCGCTCGGGGGCGAACCACTGCTGCCCGCAGCGAACCCAACGGGAACCCCTTCCCCGCCATCACCCCCCAGGCGCGGGCAACAACGACCACGGCGCCGACTTCGGCTTCACCAAGCCGAGGGTTGGCCTGGCCCTCGATAAGACCGCACGCTTCCGTGTCGGCCCCGCGCATCCGATCGAGTACCAAGTGACCGTCGTCAGCAACGGCCCACCGCTCCTACGGCGGGACCCTGACCGCCCGATCCCCGAGGGAATCACCGACGCCCGCACCTCGGACGCCGAATGCATCATCAATGCGCAGATACTCACCTACAACGGCGGGCCTCTTGAGGTAGGACAACCCGCATCATCACCGTTCGAGGCCTCGCCACCAGGCGCTGGAGCCCATCGCCATCGAAAACTGCGCCGAGGTAGTGGGCGTCCCGCTGATCGACCCGACTATCAGCAGCAACGCAGCCACACTTCACACCCTCGCAGCACCATCTGCCTTCGCCGCAGCACCACGACCACTGAGGCCGCCATGTAAACAATGAGCACAACCAACACGCCTGGGATCATGCGGGACAGCCACCCTCGGTCAGGGATGCTGTCCGCAGAAAAGTGATCCTCACATCCCGCGAAACCGTGCGTAGCCCGCTCTCAACCTCCAGAGCCGGCACAGCCCACTACGGGAGCATCACCAGCCATCAGTCGATGAACCCGGCTGACCCCAGCCACAACCCGCTCGTCCACATCAGACCATCTACTGCGCCATTGGCTGGGACACCTGCTGGACCGCTGGCGCAGGCGCAGAATCAACCGGAGCAGGAGCACGAGCGACAGACGCTTCGGCCGGAACTTCTGTAGCCGCAGGCGCCGGCGCGGACGGCGTAGTCAGACCCGACTGCTGCTGCGGCTGCTCCCCGGGGGACAACGTCTCTGCCGACCGCGGATCAGGCGCAGGCGGCACAGGAGAAGCGGGAACATTAGTCGACGACGCAGCCCCAGGCACGAACAACGGATCCTTCAACGAACCCCGCGAGAATTCCGGCGCCTGCTGCGCCTGCTCCACCGGCGTAGGCGCAGCAGCTGCAGGCGGCGTAGTCAGAACCGCCTGCGGCGCGGGCGTAGACGAAGCGGATGCACCAGTCGACGGTGCAGTTGGCGCAGGCGACGGCAGCGGTGTCGCGTTCGGGTCCAGCGGCTGCGATTTCTCAGATGACTGCGGCGGCTGCGGCACAGCCGGAGCTGGAGGCGGTGTGGTCAGACCCGGCTGTTGCAGCGACTGCTGCGCGGGCGCGGACGACGCGGGTGCACCAGTCGACTGGACGGCCGGGGACTGCCCAGCCCCGGGAGCAACCGACGGCTCCTTCAACGAGCCCCACGAACGCACCCCAGTCCAAGCGCCACGCGCAGGCTGACCGCCCAGCGCCGGAACCGATGACCCCGTGGACTTGACCGGCGCCAGCTGCTCCAGCGGCGTCTTCCCCACCGCCGAAGCCCCAGACATAGCCGACGAATCCTTCAACGGGCCCCACGAAGCCTTGCCCGGCCCCGTTGGAAAAGACCCCGCTTCCGCTGCCCGCTTTCCCGGGTCAGCCGGAGTCAGCTGCTGTTGCTGTGGACCCTGCGTCAGATCATGGGGAGTCGGCACCGGCGTCGGCGAATCGCCAGGGATCGACGGCGTGCCAGAGGAGCCACCCTGCACGCCACGGCTGCCGGTGCCCCCGGAACCTGCCGGCCCCCCAGAACTACCCGAAGTGCCCAAGGTGCCCGGGCTCTCCGAACCACCGGCAGCCCCAAGACCGCTACCGCTGCCGCCAGAGCCACCATGACTGACGGCAGCGCCGCCAGAGCCGCTGCCGTCAGAACCGTTCGAGGCCTGACCGCCGTTGAGGTCACCCCCCGGCAGCGGCAATGACGAGTTCACCACCGCCGCCGGTGCCACCTGCGTAGGCGGACTCTGGGATCCAGCACCGTCCTGCGGCAACTGATCCGACTGCGGAAGCGGCTCGCTGGCGTGACTGTCCCCGAATCCGGCCTCCCTCACATTCCGCACATGCCGATCAGATGAACCACCCTGACCGCCGTCCGAAGCCGCAGGCTGCCCGCCGCCAGCGTCGCTCCCCTGGCTGTCAGCTTTCTCTCCCCACTTGTCGCTGTATTTCTTTATCTCATCCTGTTGGAAATTGTTGAGCCCTTTCTCGACGTCAAGTAGGTTCTCGTCTACTTTGGCACCATCCCCATTTGGCTCGTATTTCTTCATCTCGTTCCCGAGATCCCGGAAGAACTGGAGAGTTTCGCCCTTGACAGCCTCCAGCCTCGCGGGACTCTTTTCAGATTCCGGCACCCGGTTCCACTTGCGATAAAACATCTCCTCGATCGGCGAAAGAACATATTTCCCCCCTTGCATACCTCCTCGCCCATCCACCATCCTGCCGAAAAGATTGTGAATTCCCGTCCAGTAGGAGGGGCTCCAGTAACCTGTAGGAGCCCTATTAAGGTCATACGCCTCCTGGTCCTGCAATTGATTCAGGTACTCCACTGGGCTATCAATCGAGCCGATCCCGACCGGCTCCAGTACAGCTTTGGTTGCATCAATATTGTAGTCAATACTAGAGGCGTACTCGGGATGTTCCTGCCGCGCCTTAACCGCACGCTCTTGGTAATTCTGAAGCGCGCCATCGGTAACTTCCTTCAACTTCTCTGGAGTTTGCTCCTCCGGCTTCAATTCACTTAATTTCGCGTACACTTCCCTTACCGCATCATATTTCCAACGACCGCCTCTGTCTTCCCACCCCTTCACCCTTTTTTCGCTCAGAACCTCCATACTGCTCTTGCCGCCGTTGATCCATCTGTCGATGGCCGGCCCCGCTACATTGCCCCCAAAATTCTCAAGCATGCCCGACAGCTGGCCATTCGTTCTCCCGAACCCAGGTCTAAATGCGTTCCAGAAGCCAGACCGCGGCCCCGTGACCGAGTGCGAACCGAGGGAGGGATTCGCATTCGGTTGCTGACTCGGCAGGACATACCGGTTCCCCTGACCACCTTCCGACGCCCCGGACCCAGATACGCCGCCAGACCCTGCCGACGCCCCCCTTGACGGGGACGACGACGAAACACCCGACTCCACCACCGGCTGCTTCAAGCCCTGCTGATTCTTCACATCTTCAATGGGACCGCAGTTCAACCCCAGCGGCAACGACTGCGCTCCATGGCCACATGCCGCCGATGTCGACGGCTGCCGGCCCTGCTGCCCGTCATCAGCATCCGCACTGTGACCCGCGGAATCACGCCGGCCCCCTTCCCCTGGCTGAACCGGGGCCGGGCCCAGGCCAGGCTCTGCACCCTGCCAGCCACTGGCATGGTCAGTGAGCGGATTATAGGAAGGTGCGTTCGGCTTGTAGTGCTCGTTAGGGACAGGAGTTGCACTAACCCCCGCACCGCCCCTGAAGTACGTTCTGACCTGACTGTTGTTCAGTTTCAAAACTTCATTCTGAGGTAATGGAACCATCCCCCCTGGTGCCTGGTAATAGTATCCGACAACAAGTTCCGCCTTGACGATATGCTCGGGGAGAATCCTCCGTACGGCTACCACTTCTTTCTGGCCTGCCATTTTTCGGGCGGCGTCACTCAACTTTTCATACGGCACAGCAAACATGTTGGAGGCGGGCTTGATTTCATAACGCCAACCAGCCCTTAACATGTATTGCTTTCCGTCGGATCCTTTCACGGTTCTAGGCATATTTCGGACAGTTTGGGGTAGCGTTGGAAAAAGCCTCGAACTAGAATGCTCCGGAGTATTTTTGGACAGCCACTCCAGCGAATCAAGCGGTTTCAGGAACTGATCGGTAACAGCTGGACTCGTACTCGTGGAAACATATCCGCTCTCATAACCCTTTCCGCCGGAAACACTCTTGGAGAGATCATACCCCTTGCCTTCCGACCAAAATCCGCCACTACGAATGATTTCATCCAGGGGACGCATGTCCACACGGAACACGTTTTGCCCGTCATAAGGCCTGAGTCCATGTCCTAGCGTGTCCTGCGTGCCCGCATAGGCATACGCGGGGACGGCCACCTGCGCGACGCCCAGCCCTGCAGCCAGCCCCGTGCTGCCCACCAGAGAGGCAACAATGAGGTTTCTGTGCGCCTTGCGTGTCAGCCCTGCCTTCTTATGGCGACTATCAGAACGCTTCGAGTGAGATGCCATGAACGATCCCTTCATTCTCGTCGCATACGCAGGTACCACGACACGGGTGAGTGGGTCGGATCACATTGACCTCAGGGCGTGCGCATCTTTGTCACGACGTCGTGACCTGCTCGTTACTGCTGCCACCCCGGCCGGTGGAGGAGAAGTAGGCCCCAACGCGCGTATACCTTTATGAGACATGGCGTCAACAGTCTCGTCAAGGATCGAATTCCTACCCACACCGGTCCGTCCGGAGCTTCCTTATCAGGAACTGAATAATCAGGCCGGGGCATGCGCAGATTTTCGTGCACCGAATAACAAACGACGACCGTATGCCTCGGCCGGTTATGTGACCGCTTTCACCGGGGTCCGAGCGGAAACAACTGGCCCGCCCCCACCTGTCAAGGAGACGTGTAAGTCGGTGATCTTGGGCGTGCATGGTCTGGTCGTTCCGTCTCTCAATCTCCGAAGAGCTGGGGAGATGCGGTGGGATCGCGCTCCGAGTTTCGCGGTGCCAGCGGATGAAGACGCGGGCGGCGGGTTCAGTGCGCATGACAGGCCCGGCAGAGTTCATCCACGCCGGTCATCGGCGGGCCGTGCCAGTGCAGCAGGAGCTCGCCACGTCGGCAGTAATGAGCCACACCTGCTGCAGCGGCAACCACGAATCCAATGCTTCACGATTCACAGTCCGACGCGATCACGGAACGAGGACTGGACTGATCCGCAAAGCGGTCACGTAGCACCAGGCGGTCAACGTGGACGCGGGTGGCGGGGACTGTCTGGCTCGGGCGGTACCGGCGCGGTGCCGAACGGAAATGAGACGTACGGGGCGCATCCGTGCAAGCCCGTCGGCGCCCGATCCGCATCGGCGCGCCTCACTGTTTTGTCCGCCGCTGCGTTCCCACGAGATGGTGATGCCCAGCCATACACTCCGGGCCATGGAGGGATGGAAGTTCTGGTGGGGTGTCACAGCCTTTTTCCTCACGCTCCATGCCATGGAGGGATGGGAGTTCGGGTGGAGTGTCGCGGCGTTCTTAATCGGCGGCCTTGCGACGCAGGTCAGCGGATGGCTGACACACAAACGGCAGCGCGCCGAGAAGGCGGCGGACGCAGCCGCGGCCGCCGAGCAGCGCCGCGTGGATTTCGAGTTACAGCACCTGATCGAAACCAACACGAAGCTGCACGACTACAGGGATCGATTCATTAGTTTTGTCGCCGCTGTCCGCGAAGTTCATGAGGCACGGGCCCAGGACAGGCCCACCACAGAGGGAGAGGTTCGTGCCGCGAACGAGACGCTAGAAGCTGCGGAGGGCGCCTTGCACGGCAAGGTGGGATTTATCCTCGACAACGCTGTGCGGGACAGCGTCTGGAAGGCGATGGAGGCCATCGACCTTGCCATGATCGATGCACTGAACCAGGAGGAGGTCGACTTCAGGTCGGTGGGATCGGCCGTGAACAAGGCATCCGAGGCCCTGAGCACTCGCGTGCGAAGCCTGTACGCCAAGCAGCCGTCGGCATGAGTGGGTGACAAGTGGGCGCGAACGGGGCGCGGATGGAGCCGATGCACGCTTTAACTTGGATGCCCTCGACGGAAGTTGGTGGGCCTGTTCCACTCCCGTCGAGGGCGTCAGGGGGCTGAAGGGTCCTACAAGGACGTCTACCGCTGATCGTCCTTGTCGGGTTTGCCATCCTCCTTCATGCTCCCAGCAAATCTTCGGCATGCACGACGACCACGGCGCCTATGCCTGCACCGTGCTCCGTCGGCTGGTCATGCCCGGAAGAGCGGCCGTCGTATGGTCGGCGCTGCGCGGTCAGGCTGAGGAAATGGCCGTGCTGTGGAATTCGCACGAGCTATCTGCGCCACGGGCCGGTCACCGCGAAGGTGGTACCGGGCGCATAACAGTTGAAGTACATCGTCCGGCCGTCCCGGGAGAAGGTGACTCCCGAGAACTCCCCCCAAGCGGGCTCTTCCTCAGTTCCGATGTTCTGGCGGCCCCTGGCCATCGGGTACACGTCTCCCTTGCGGGTCACGCCGTAGACGTGTTGGGCGCCATTGCCGTCCTCGCACACCATCAGGCCGCCGCAGGGAGCAAGGCAGATGTTGTCCGGGGACTCACCGGGCAGCTGCACATCAGTGTCCGGCCCGAACACGATGACCAGGGTCAGCCTGCGGCGTGCCGGGTCGTAGCGCCAGATCTGTCCGTAGTGGTCGGCAGTTGATCCCTCCGCGCTCCGCGCGAAGGACGATACGAAGTACACACAACTGCCGCCCCAGTAGCATCCCTCCAGCTTCTGCGCGTGCGTGATGCCCCCGGCGCCGTAGTCCTGAAACCGGGTGGGGGTGGAGGAGGCCAGGGGATCGGGTACGTCCACCCACTCGATGTTCTCGAAGTGTGCGCCGGTCTCCTGGATCGTCGACAGGTCCGGTACGCCAGGCACTCGCATGGCCTGCAGCCGACCGCCCGCTTGGAGTGAACCGACGCCGCCCCGCGGCTTGTTCGGCATGAACCGGTAGAAAAGGCCGAAGGGTTTCTCGAAGGCGTCCTCTGTCTCGTAGACGACACCAGTGCGCGGGTCGATCGCGATCGCCTCGTGCTGGAAGCGGCCCATGGCGGTCAGGGGAACGGCGCCGACGCGGTGTGGGTCGGTGGGGTGGACCTCGAAGATAAAGCCGTGGTCCTTGGTGTATCCATTGGTGCCCGCCTTGTCCTCGGTTTCCTCGCAGGTCAGCCAGGTTCCCCATGGGGTACGGCCGCCGGAGCAGTTGACGGCCGTACCGGCGATGGCCACCCGCTCGGACAGCACGTTCTGGTCCCCATCCAGCGTCAGTGCCGTGCAGCCTCCCTTGGCCGCCGGGTCGTAGGTGAGACCGCTGACAGTTGGGACGGGGAACGTCGCCGTGACGCGGTTCTCGTGGTTGCGGACGAGGTGCGTGCGGCCGGCTTTGCCGTCGAAGGCGGCCATGCCGTCATGGTTGGAGGGGACGGGGCCTTCGCCCGAACGAAGCTGTTGGCCCTCGCGGGAGAGCACGGCATAGCGGAAACCTTTCGGCAGGTCGAGCAGACCTTCCGGATCCGGGACAAGCGGGCCATAGCCGGTTTGACCGAGGTTCTGCGCGGCGGCAGTTCCCGCGAAGAGCTCGGACAGAGCCCCGCTGAAAGCGATGCCCGCTCCCAGGGCACTCACTCCCGATAAAATCTGACGACGTGTTGTGGACATGCGGCAGCAACCTTCTTCTGACAGACAGTTGTGATCTTGCTGTGTCTACCACCCGGAGCGCACGATCTGCCACTCCTCGATGACACGGGCCTTCACCTCTGAGACATCGAGCTCATGCCCTGGACTGAGCAACAGCAGTGACAGGCGTACGGGCTCGGCAGCGCGCCTTGTGCCCTGGTGCAGCAGCACCAGGGAGGAGGTCCTATACGCAGGCCGGCAGTCGTCTGTGCCGGCCAACAACGGGCGCCACGCCCTGGAGCAGCGCGCGCAAGTGAACCCTTGTCCCATGGAGAAGCTGAATCCGTCACACACGTCGTCGTCTGCATCGACAGCATCGACTTCAGTAGAGTCCGACGTGCCGGCGGATCGTCAGGTCCTCGGTGCTGTCGGTGTCAGCCTTGTCTCGGGTTCGTGTGTGATCCCCGGCTCCTGACTTGTAGGCCCCCGACGGGCGTTGGGACTCCATGCACAAAGCCTCCAGCCCGTCGAGGGCGCTGGAAGAGTTTTACTAAGGCCTGTCTGCCTCTGTCGAGCGCGGACCGGCGAGGTCCGCAGCCTTGCCCCTGGTCACCTGACGAAGGCCCGCTTTCACATAAGCAGGCTCGCCTGACCCGATCCTTCCGGTTGGGCTTCCCGGCCGTCCTCACGCCGGCCAGCGCCTTTCCGCGGCCGGCGAGCGGCAACCGCCCGTCCGCCTTCCCGGCGCGTGGTCAGCTGCCCGAAGAAAGAGCAGCTCTCAGCCCGTGCCCACACCCGCTCCCGCGGCTCACGGAGATCCCTCGGAAGAGTGGCATCGCCCGTGTCTCCTCGACAGCGCCTTGCCCCGACCGAAGGCGCATCAAGTACGCCGGTGAGGTCTGGCGCTGCTGCGGGGTGAGCCCCAGCACCACAAGCCGGCCAGGGTGCTCTCTCCAGGAACGGGGCGTTGGCCGCGACCGCCCGAAGGCCTCGTACCTGGTCCCGTCGCCGTCATGATGCGGGACTCTTCTCTCCGTCATGGAGACGCCGGGAGTTCGCGGGCTTCCGGGTGGGCGTGGGGGGCCTGTCGCCTCCTCCCTCTGAGGACGGGGCCCAATGCATGCACGGAACACGACGGACTGCGAGGGTCGCAGGCAGACCTCGCGGGCCGGGACCGCCGCATCCCCTTCCCAGCAGAGGCACGGTCTGCCGCACGGCGGCAAGACGGCGCAGGATTCAACGCGTTCACGTCTCCGGCGGCACCACTGCCTTCCCTGCCGACGGCATACCCGATCTACTGGCCCATGCCCGGCCCGAAGCGCGAAGGGGTGCGGCCCGGGCAACAGGTCGGGGTGGAGCACCGGGTGCGAGCAGCCCACCCCGACCCCCTGCCCTTGGCCTACATGCCCGCGACTGTCGGTGCGCCGCCGGCGGTCCGCTCCCCTACCGCGTTGCCCGCAGACCGCTGTTGCGGACAACGACCCCATCGAAGCCCTCCATCAAAGCGGCGGCATCCAGCGGATGACACAATGCGCGAATTGGTGATCGGTCGCCGTCATGATGCGGGATCCCTTCCCTCTGACATGTAGGCCCGGGGGAGGCAGGAGGCCCCTGGGCTGAGCGTTGGGGTCTGCCGCTTCCTTCCTCGTTGGTGACAGGCCCCAACGCGTGGGCCCCCGCGGCCATGACGCATGACGACCGCGGGGAACTCACCTGGATCCGGCTCCCCCGGTTGATGGCTCAGCTGACCGGCAGTCGGTCGAAGGCGAGCAGGCCCATGCCGGAGGCGTTGGTGATCCAGGCTGTGGTCGGTGTCGAGTTCATCGTGGCGGCGCCGCGGTGGCCGGTGTACGCGATGCCGGTCAAGCCGGCACCCGGGCCGCTCAGGATCAGGTCGAAGTAGCCGGTGCCGCAGCGAACGTCGGCCACCCTGGACGTCGTACCGTAGAGGACGAAGTCGGCCTTGCTTCCGGGGTCGCAGCGCAGGGTTTGGGAGGCATCCGTGAGATTGATCCGGATGCCGGTGCGCGAGGAGTTCGCCCAGGACGCATTCAGGGGGTTCGGAGGGGATGCGGGCGTGGTAGGTGCGATGCCATAAAGGTCACGGAGGATGCCCAGGCTCAGCCAGTCGGCAAGCTGGCGGTAGCCGCGCTGATAGAGGTAGTGGCAGCCGGCGTGGCCGTCCAGGCCCGTGGTCGTCATCACCGACGTATCGGGAAGGGAGGCAAACCGGCGCTCAACCTCCTGCACAGCCAGACCTGATGTCCCCCCGCAGCCACTGCGGATCTGCACGACGTAAAGGTGCTCGAGGTTCGTGAAGTCGGCGCGCCAGTCGGCCATGAGAGCGCGGACGTTGGCGTTGTGCTGTGCGGGTACGCCTGCGTCCGACTCGCCTTGGTACCAGATGACACCGCGCACCGCGCCGGCCAGTCCGGCGCCGCGGAGTCGGCCCAGCAGGCGGCCGTAGTTCGTGGCCGGGTCGGTGGGGTTGGCGTCGGAGCGCTGGAAGAAGCTCGACGGTTTGCCGCCGTCCGCGCCGTTGATGATGGCGACGGGGATGCCCGTGCGGTCGACCAGGTCGCGTCCCAACTGCACGCCGATCTGCCCGATCGCTCCACGAACCAGGGTGTGATGACCCTCGAAGCCTTCGCCGGTGGCCCGGTACCAGCTGCGGTCGTGGACGGACTGGGCAGGATCCGCGGTGCTGTAGCCGAAGGTGCGGACCCACGGAGACTGGTCTGCGGAACTGGCGGTGCCGGCGCCGTCGGTGGACGCGGCTACGGCGTTGGACTGTCCCTGGATGACGTACAGGTCACCGGCGACGACGTCGGTCGCCCGGCGGATCAGGGTGCTGCCCGAGGGCCGCTCGGCCCACACCTCGACCGTGTACGCGGCGCGTTCGGCGGGGATCAGGGCGTTCAGCGTCCACGAGGAGGCGGCCGGTACGCGCTGAGTCGTGACCAGCGTGCCTTCGCGGTACACCCTCATCTCCACGTCGGTGATGTCCGGGTCGGTGACGCTACCGCGCACCTGGACGGTCGCGGTGTTCGTGGCCCTGTCGCGGGGATAGAGCTGGGCGTTGGTGGGGCCGGTGATGATATCCACGCCGGCCGGTTTGACGTACACCTTCAAGTGAGGCCTGGTCCAACGGTTCGCATTCCCGGCGAATGTCCAGTCCGGCTGGCCACTGGGCGCGTTGCCCACACCTGCGGAGACCCGCGTCTGGGGCGTGTGGGCCCAGCCGTTCACGGCCAGAACGGTCTGGCGGTGGGCCAGGTCATGAACCTGGAAGGATCCGTAGCCGCCCGAACCGGGAATAGGCTCGGTGAACGGGCGGGGATTGTCTGCGATGTCCCAGGTGTTGGCGTCGCCACCGGGCGGTGGATTGCGGGGAAGCTCCGCGCCGTAACGGTTCGGCCACATCTCCAGGTACCCGTTGCGGTGGTCGGAGGGGCGGACATCCGATCCCCGTACGGTCAAGTCCGGCACCTGCCGCCGCGTGACTCCTGACATCGGCACGCCGAGCGCCTTCAGGTTCTGCGTCCAGGTTTTCATGGAGGCATAGCCCCAGGCCGGAGTGGTGCCGTGCATGCCGTCCAGGCAGTAGGCGACGCGGGAGATCGGTGTGCTGATCGACTCCGAGTTGTCCGCCTGGTACGGCACACCATTCGCCCACCCGGCCGCGGTCCGCGGAACTTCCGCGTCGTACAGCAGGCGATAGTCCGCCAGTTCGCCCACCGTCTGCTCGCAGGTGGTTGCCTGCGGGGTGGCGGGCTTGACGTACACCTTCAGCCTGGCCGATGCCAGGGAGCTGCCCGACTGGGAGAACGTCCAGTCCGGATGCCCGCTCGGTTGATTGCCCGTGCCGATGTCCAGATACCGGCCGCTGCCGTAACTCCAGCCGTTCAGCGCGAACACCGTTTCCCGGCTGGCGGTGTTGTGGACCTGCATCGTCCCGTAACCCGAAGCGTTACCGGCCGGAGTGTCGGAGAAATCGTAGGTGCTGCCGTCACCGGTCGGCGCCTGCGGCGAAACCCCCGGCCCGTAGGTGCCGGGCCAGAACTCGATGTACCCGCCCTCAGCCCGCTCCACATGGGTCACGTTGCTGCCCCACGTCGTCAGACCCGTCACCCTGCGCGCGACCGTGGTCCTAGGCACCCCCAGCAGTCGCGGGTCGTTGGTGAAAGCATCGAACGAGGCATACGCCCACTCACGGCCGCCCCCGGTCGTCACCGTGTCCAGGCAGTACGCCACCCGGTCCAGATACGCCGTACTCGGCTGACCATTCAGCCTCAGCGACCTGTCCACGGTGTACGGAACCTTCAGCCCACCCTGCCAGAACGCCGCCCTGGGCACATTTAGTTCGTACAGCGGCATATAGCCCGAGAGCTCGTCAACCGTTTCACAACTCGTTGGAGCAGCGACATCCGGCGTAGCTGCCGATGCGCCCGATACCTGAGGCCCCATCGTCGCCCCGATGGCGACAACCCCGATCAACGCGACCGACTGCAGAAACCGATGGAGCATGCCACGCTTGGCCTGTCTCCCAACTGGCCTGGCAATCCGTTTCATGGCTCTTACTCACCCATCACTGGCTGATCAAAATATCGTCACACAGATCAGCCCCCTCCCTGTGAGTGACGAGTACGAGATCCAAACAGGTGAAGTCAGAAGCCAGAGGAGCTACTCCGAAGCCTTTGGTGTGTAACGGGGTCCTGCGGAATGTGATCCCGCACGGCACTGCTCAGGAACCCCTGGCATTGGGGCGCTGCTGATCGCGGCCGAGCAGCCAAAACCAAGAAGAGGCTGGGCGACCCTTGGTTTTGTGTCCCGCAGCATGGATAACCAAGACCTTGTCCAAGATGAAACCTACGTTGCCTTGTAAGACCTCTGGGCCTGCGCCTCGCCTCACGAACTCGGTGGACAGCAGTGACAAAGCCAAGAATCGATCCCTGCAGTCGTGGAGCCTCGCATTGGCTTCGCACCCGAACTTCCAGCCATCCGTGGCGTCAGGTGCGAGGAATGGCGTGCCGCCCCGCCAAAGCGAAGCGGCTCTCTGCCGGCGAGCGAGGAAGTCAGTGATGGCCGCAGCGGATTCGACCCAGTCGCCCCTGCCTGCGGGCGCGTGGCCGGCTTTCCTGCGGTGATCAGGGACTACAGGTGCACCTGGTCGGATGGGGATCGACAGGGGGTCAGGGCAAGCTGCTGCTGATCTACTCGCGGACAGCTACCGGCGCGAAACGGGCTCGGCAAGGCAGGCAGGCCCTTGGTGCAGAGCCCGGCTTGAGCGGGGGGCCTCCCACGCATCGACTGACATTGATGTGAGGATCCTATATAAAAGATGGTCTTGTCCGGATTTTCCATCTGTTGTAATTGCATGATCGGTCGTGCGGTGCAGGGTCGTGGCTGAACTACCAGCCACGGGCGCCGCGGGGGAGGTAGGCAGGAAATGAACATCACGCTGAGCATCAACCCGGACTCGCGCCACGCCCTGGTCGTCGTCTCCGGGGAGCTGGACATCGCCACCGTCCCGGATCTGCGCCGTGAGCTGACTGTGGCGGTGACCGCGTGCGAAGAGACCGTCGTAGACCTCGCCGGTCTGGAGTTCTGCGACTGCTCCGGCATCGGCGCCCTGGTTGCCGCCGACAACCTCGCCCGCCGCCTCGGTCATCGGCTGCGGGCACGCCGTGTCCCCGACCACTTACAGAGGCTGTTACGCATCAGCCGCACTCGCCTGACAATCACCGATCCACCCCACCCCACACGGAGGCGGTCGGTCCGCGTCCTCGAGGCTCCAGGCCGCTCAGCAGCCTGAGGACGCGTGTCGTGCCCAGTCCTGCGCAGATGGCTTGCCGGCGCAGGACCTGGAGCGCGGCGACCCAATGTCGGGGAGCTCCTGTCGGCCGTCCCAGCACTGCCCCAGCCGTCGCGGCATGCGTCAAGCGTGCGGCCGAGGCACACTGGAAGTGGTGGGCCCGCCGCTCTCCCCCGAGGCGGCGGACCCGCTCCGTATTTGGTTCTCGTTCGTGGTGCAGCGCGCTGTGGGGCCCGCCGTGGAGCCTTCCTCGCGGGGTCGCTTTGAAATCTCCACCCGTAGGTCGGATGTGCCGCCCAGCAGCTACGCCGCCGGACTCGAATGCGGCTGGCTGGGGGGCCGAGCTTCTTGACGTCGACGTGGACCAGCTCGCCAGGCCCGCCACACTCGTAGCGGCGCACGTTCACTCCGGCGGCCCCGTCGGTGGCAGCCAGAACGGGCAGGCCGTGGCGGACGGGGATGCGGTGAGCGGCGGAAGCGGCGATGCCGCACGGGGCAGCAAGCCGCACCGGTCCAATGCGGTGCTCGCGCCGTAGACGCACGACATGCTCCTCAGCCCCGACCAGCCCCGGCCAGATCCCGGTCGGGGCTGGTCGTGCGGGCGGCTGGACGGTCCTGCACCCCGGCGGCTCCGTGGAGACGGTAGGGGTGTGCTCAGCGGGCTGCGGTTGTGTGGCTGACCTGGAAGCGTTCCGCGGCCCGCCGTGGCGGCCAGGTCACTCGACGACACACCGGGCCAGACGCAGCCTGCCGGCCGGACGCTGGACAACGAGGGCCCGGGCCTCCTGGCAGTCGGGGAGATGTCGCAATCACACCGAATCCAGAAGGCCCTCACCCCATTCAAGGACCGCTCATAGCGTGCCGCCCGTCACCAACTTCCCTGGACAGCACACCTGGCCCTCGGAGAGTGGCGCGGTGTGCTCTGAGCGCACCTGGGCACTGGGGGTGTGTGTTACGGCCGCACGGGCCACGGGCGGCCCCACGGGGACGTGGCAACAGGGAAGGAAGCGCGCGTCACCCCGTAAAGGTGACCCGGTGCTCCATGAGAGCGCAGTTGGAGTTGTAGACCTGCACATGCCTGTTGGCGATGCGGCCGCCCCAGTTCACGCAATGGCCCTTGCCAGAGGCGTAAGCCGGCCCCGCGTGCGAGGTGAACTGGCCGTGATCCTCAGCGTTTCCGGTCTCCGGTACTTTAATCCACGCAGACATTTCCACGGCGCTTCCGGGATTGCTACGGATGGTTGCGACACAGTTCTGGCCGTTCGAGGAGTTGTACGTCAGGTAGACGGTGCCTAATGACCCTACGGGCATCGAGTTCACGGTCGTGTAGCCCTTTCCACAGACTTTCTGTGGTGTGACATCGGGTGCAGCGGAGGCGGGTGCCGCCAAGGCGCTGTTGATCCCCACCAACAGACCGCCTAACGCTGCGAAGGTCAGGGTAGAACGCGTGAATCTCACTGTTCCTCCTCGTGATTGGAGGTACCTCTGTTTTGTGTGCCCCGGAGAGGAGCATTCACATGGTTGTGCCCCTGGCGGCAGGCAGTATCAGAGTCAGGAGGTATCTCTGCGTTGACCAGCTGCCGATATGGGGCCGTGGCCCAAGGTGTGTTGCCGCAGCGCGTGGTGCTGGATGTCCCTTGCTCGCGGGGGGGGCTCCACAGCATCACCCATTGCGCGGGCCTTTCCAGTTTTCTGAAACACAAAGGCTACCACCGCCTCAGACAGCAGGCAGAAAATCATATGCGCGCAGACGAGACACCGGCCTCGCCTGCGGGCGCGGCCCTCCTTGTCTTCGGAGCGAATTCAGGGGCGTCGCAACCGAAATACGGGTGCTCCATGAACGTTTGTCAAGCTGGTTGGCGGCGGCTGGCGAGCGTAGGCTTGGCTTTGCCGGGTCCGGGGAGTTACTTGGCCGAGGAGTTGGCCCTCTGGGTGGGGCCCGGTCCAACGTGCAGCCCCGCTGCACCAGCAGGGGCCGGCACTCTCCACGGTCACGAGCGGTTCCCACTCGTCGGGGCCTCCCGGCCCAAACTGCCAATACCGGACCGGGAGTTCCCCGCCCTTCCGGGCGGTTGCGCACCGCTGACCAGCCACATCCACCGGATTGGAGCTGGCAAGAACTCAAGAGGCGTAACAGCGCCGGTTCCTCGCGTATACCTTCCCGTCTCGCTCACCAGGCCCAACCTCCGGCAGTGCTGGGCCGACCGACTTTGTCGAGGCTGCTCTCGCCCTCCCCGGCGATCCCCGGTTCAGGCTGCCTCCAGCTTCACCTCGCCACTGCGACGGCGAGGCGACGGTGGTGTTGCACCTCCGTCCGAAACAACAGCGCCTAGTGGCGCACTGACACGGTTCTTACCGGCACACCTGGTGGCGGGAGCGCACCCCTGCCGGGCGGCAGCTGGCCGCCACCGACAAAGCAAGGGTTGTTCTCCTGCCGCCTGACCGTGTTCTCCTGCTGCCTGACCGCGGACCTCTCCGCGCTCAGTACACGTCTTCAACACGCGCTGGCCGCCGTCGCCATCCTTGGTCCGCCGCCGCGACTGCACTCAAAGTAGTTATCTGACTACATGGAGCACATAAGGCTTATTTCGGGCGTTCACTGTGAGATTGTGGGAGTGCTGAAGATGCGTAGAGTGATGTGCATTGCGGTAACGGTGCTGGCATTAGCCGGAGCGGGCGCGGGAAGCGCGCAAGCGGTGGCTCCGCGGGGGCCGGCCGTCACGGAGGCCGCGGACCCGGGGTCGGCCACACGCCCGACGAACGCTGGCATCTTCCCTCCGGGGCAGAACGCTGGCGTCTTTCCTACGGGCAGCAAGTTGTGCTTGCACTGGGCGTGGACGTCGGGCAACCTGCGGGCGACGCTGGTCATGCAGGCGGACGGCAACCTCGCCCTCTACAAGGACAGCCGCCTCGTGTGGCAGACAGGCACCGCGGGCCGTGGCTACTGCGCCGTCTTTCAGTCAGACGGCAACTTCGTCGTCTACGACTTCAACAAGACTGCGATCTGGGCGTCCAACACCGCGAACCAGGGCGCCGCCGCCCTCGCCGTCCAGGACGACGGCAACGTCGTCATCTACAACAGCAGCTTGCATCCCATCTGGGACACCCAGACCAGCGGATGATCACGCACAGGCCCTCCCTGCCAGCATGCCGGGTGGCAGCCTCACCCGGATCAGTCGAGTCGCCGGCAAGACACGAGGAGCCTTCCCGCGTGCGCAGGACAAACCGGAACCGAGTGGTCCCTTCCCATCTGGGACATCCGCAGAGGAGGGAACACCCCGTTCTCAACCCCCGAACCACTGCCCGCTTCGATACGAGCAGCCACACCCTTCGGGTGCGGTCCAAGCTCAGCGGGGGCCTGCCCGACTCGCTCGTCCTGTGAAGAACACCGCTGAGCAGGCAAGCAGTGCCAGCGCGCTCGCCCGGCCATGGGAAGGCGGCCCACCCGGCTCCGTTCCACCAGCGGCGGATGGATTCGACGCCGTAGACGTAGGGCATCGCTCTGCCCAACTCGCGGTGGGGGGAAGTCGTGGTGCCGACCCGGACCGGCTCGCCTCGCCGCTCCCATTCACGGCCGTTGTTCTTGAACGGGCCGACCAGTTCCATCTTCTTCGCGTCCACACTGATCACCGGAGCCCGCCGTCCTGGTGGTGGCGGGCCTGTTCGTTGAGGTAGCGGAACGGGGTATCCCGATCGGGCCGAGAACAGTCACCAGCCGACGAGGGTCTCCTGACACTTCCGACCCCCGACGGCATTTGTACACAGCGAGTGACTACCGCACCCAGATGACCGAACGATTCCGCATCTGGAAGACCGCCACCGGCATGACCACGACCGCCTGACCGGGATGGCCCCACGTCCAGCCGCAACTTGGCCCAACTCACCTACCACACCAACAACTTGAACAAAGCCGTCAGGAGTCCAAAATTACCGTGCCTGTACCGCCGACGGTCGGTGCCGAGTTTCCGTTTAGGAAGAACCGTCCACGCCCCACATAAATCGATGCCGGAGCGACTGCCTCGATACCGGGAAAACCACGCAGGGAAGTATTCCAGTTTTCCACCCAGCAGTTTTCCAGGAAGAGCTGGGAGTTTGCCCCTTGAACGCGAATACCATTCGCGGTGAAATGCGACGCGCGAAGGTTCGTCGCTTGCACCGTTACACCATCCGCTGCAATCTTCAGGCAAGCAACACCAGTGATTTTTCCCTGTGCGTCCTGCGCGCCCTGAGAAGTGAGGTTGGTGATCTGTCCCGTCGTACCGCTGCCAGTGATCATTACTCCGTAGCCACAGATGTCGAAGTCCGCATCGGACAGTCGGAACTTGTTCGTGAAGCCGCTGCTGCTCGCGTGGAAGTGCATTCCGATGGCGTACCCGAGCGTGAAAATCCGGGTGAAATGCGGATTGTCGTTCCGGGCCGATAGGATCGCCGTCGCGTTGGCGGCAACGTAGGCCCCGACACTCTGGTCGTTGCCGCTCCAGAACGGCCAGAAGTGAATATTATCGATCTTGATGACGTCGAGTGCATTATCAATTTCAATGCCCTGCCGCAGTGGTTGACCCCAGATCCGCTCCAGACAGACACGGCCGACAACTCCGCTGGGGTTGGTGACGCTGATGCCCCGTGTCGGATTGTTCAGCATGATGTCGTGGATATGGACGTCAGTACTGCTGACCTGGATGGCCGGCGGATAATCAAGGGGGGCCCAGCCGGGGCCGAAGGAAGGCTGCTTGTGGCTGATCGCCAGACCAGCCACCGTGGTCCCCGCTCCGTTCCAGGCGATGGTGATCGCGCCCACGTCAACTGAGTCGACATACAGCCACGAACCGTGGGGGCTCTTGACCGGCCCCCAACCGGCACCAGCGATGACAATCGGTGCGTTGACTGTCAGTCCCGTGCCCAGCCGGTAGATGCCCGGGGGGAGCCAGACAATTCCGCCCTTGACGCTCGCATCGTTGATGGCCTTTTGGATTGCGGTGCTGTCGTCGACGGCGCCGTCCCCCACCGCGCCGTAGGTGGTCACGTCGAATACTGGGCTTACTCCGCGAAGAGGGCCACTCGCGGCGTGTGCCGTTCCACCCGTAGCCACGGCGGCAAAAACGCCCGCGCCCGCAGCTCCCAGCGTACGTAATGCAGATCGCCGGGGAGTTGCAGCTAATAAGGACTACTGTCCGGAGTCGCGCGGATCCCGCTCCGCCGAATCAATCCCGTTCTTTGCAGTTGCGGTCATAGTTTCCTCCATTAATGTAGTCATCGCCCAGGTGACCCTGATGATGAAGGGTGCACTGACTCGGCCGAGCACGACTGGTTGTGCAGAAACGGCACTTCGCCGCAGAACTAGCGGCCGCCTCCCCGCAGAAGCCTGACCAGCCGTCACAAGCGTGGACAACGCCCACGCCGCCCCGAGACCTGATGGAGACCGCCCTCATCGCACCTGTCCAGCAAGAAGACCTGGAATTACTCGATGCGCCAAAGCTCTTGAACGGCCCGTCCAGATCCATGGTCGCAGCGCGCTGTAGCCCGGGCACTGGGGAAATCCGACGGCCGGGTCACTCAGCGCCTCGCGCTTCTGAGCCTCCCCCAATGTGCGGTATATGCTGATCAACTGGTCAGGACCGGGGGGATGGGTGTTCAGGTTCCCTTTTCGGTTTTCTACGACTGGCGTTCCAGACCCTTGTCGGCGACCGCGGAACGCCGTGAAGAATTCACAGCCCTGATCCGGTACGTTTCGAGAATCCGACGAGACCTACGGCTACCGGCGGGTGCACGCCGTCCTCGCCCGCCGGGGCACGCAGGCCAGCCCCGAACTGGTCCGGACGCCGATGCGCAGTTGGGCTTGGCGCCCTGCCAGCCACGGCCCTGGCGGGCCGCCACCCTGGCCGACGAGCGCGCCGACCAGATCCCGGACCTGATGCGCCGTGACTTCAACGCTGACGCGCCCAGCCGCAAACTCGTCGGCGACATGACCTATATCCACACTTGGTCTGGTTTCCCCTACCTCGCCACGGTTATCGACTGCCATCCCAGGCCACGATCGGCTGGTCCATGGCCGACCACATGAAGACCACGCCGATATCCGACGCCATCACCGTGGCCACCAACAACACCGAGCGCGCCGCGGACTGCATATTGCACAGCGACCGCGGCACGCAAGGCGCTTTCAAGTTGTCGTCTGTCAGGGGTAGATGATGTTTCCGTCCACGCGATTGAATGGGTTGGTGGCGTAGTTTTGGAAGGCGGCTGCATGCGTGTCCGCGACAACGGTGTTGTTTGAGAAGTTGATCACGCCATTGCCGTGAAGCTGCACGCCGGAGGAGTTTGCTGAAATATCGTTGCCCGTGATGGTCACCTTCGCCCCGCCGTCGACGAGGAGCGCGGGCCCCGCAACTCCCTGCATTTCGGAGCTCGAGATCGTCACGTAGTAGCCGCCGTGAACGAAGACCGACGCGTTGCCGTTGGCGCGGAAGTGGCCGCCGGACACGTTGATCTTGCTTTCGCCTCCGGTGATCGCGAGAGCGTGGACGTGGCTGTAGTGAGTGGTGTTGGTGAGGGTCACAACCGTCTTGTCCGCGCTCAGTACCCCGATGTTGCAGAAGTCGGTGGTGAGGCCTTCGATCGTCCCCCAGGTCGCCCCCTGGTCGGTCCCTCGCAGATAGACGCCGGTGTTCGCGCCGAATACGAATACATCGCTCATGTGGAATGCATCAAGATGGTTCAGCTCGATGCCGGTCCCATTGCGCCAGAATGCCCCCTGATAAACGCTGGGAGGTGTCCAGACTTCCACATTCTCGACCGTCGTAGCATCCCATCCGGTGTCGAGACGCATGCCCAGCTTGGCGGGCGCCGAGATGAACACATCCTGGATCACGGCGCGCCCGGTGTTCGCGCTGGTGGATTCGATCCCCTTCCAAGGGAATGAGAGCTTCACGTTGCTCACACGGGTTCCGACGCCGTCGAGGAGGACGGTCGTGGCGAACTGAGTCGGGGTGGCGGACGACTGGTCCAGAGGGGTGAGGAAGTTCAGACCACTCACCGCGCCGCCGTCCTTGAGGCGGATCGCACTGTCAGCGGGGTCCGCTTGCAGGATGGTGGGGAGCGTTTGATAGTCGGAGGTGTAACTGGCGTGGGCGTCCCCGGTCATCACCTGCTTCGACAGCGTGAGAGTGTTGGTGATCTTGTACGTACCCATCGGGACGTAGACCGGGATCTTCATCGCAGCCGACTCCGCGATGGCTTGCTGGAATGCCGCTGTGTCATCGGTTGTGCCATCACCGACGGCACCGAAATCGCGGACATTGGCAACGTCCACCGTGGGAGCGGCCACCTTCTTGCGTACCTTGACAAGATGCCTGGGCTGAGCCGACTGCACATCGACCGAGGTAGTTGCAGGCAGCTCAGCTGCGGCCGCTTGCGGGACGCCGCCTGCCCCCGCAATGCCGCAGGCCATCAGCATGACAGCGAATAATCGGCCAAGTTGTCGATTCATTCATCTTCTCGCTCTCTTCAAACTGGAAGGCGAAGTGTCACTGCGCGCGCCCAGGAATTGATCGAGCAGGGCGGGCGCGACGGCAGAAGCAGTGATCCCGTCCGCCGCACAGCCCCGTCGCCCTACGCGAACCATGCATGCCATCCGTAATACATATGACATGAAGAAAGAATGAGTACATACGGCTATATGACGGCGCATCTATAGAGGTGGAACGATCTTCACCCGTCTGGCGGAGGAGAATGAGAGGGGAGCGCCCGCCAGAGCTTCGGCGACACTGACATGTTGTTCGGGGATCGTGAGATGAAATTATGTAGATCGTTGTGGGGAGAGGGCTACGCCTGGAGAGCGATAAGCCGCTGCCGTACAAGGGCTACCGGCTTCTGGCGGAGTGAACCCATGCTGGCCCCAATCTGGCGGCAAGTGGCGTACCAGCGAGGCGTGTGCGAGGTTTCCTGCACAGGGCGATGCGTCAATCGAGGCCTCCTCGACACGCTCGCCAAAACACTCTGTGAAAGGGTGGTGTGCGCCTGTGCGCAGAATAGCGAGTCACATAGTTCGGTTACTCGTCGTGGCCTGTATCGGGCTGCTATTACCGTTCCAGTCCGCTGGTGAAGCCGCAGCCGACGGGGGGACGTTCACCAACGGAACCCAGTTCATCAATACCGCCGGAGACGCGGTGCACGGGCACGGCGGCAGCATGATCAAAGTGGGCGAGTATTATTACTGGTTCGGCGAAAACACGTACCCTCGCGGCCCCTTCGCATCGATCCCGATCTACCGCTCCACCGACCTGCGTACCTGGGAGTTCCGTAACAGCGCACTGGTCCAGTCCTCGTCCCCCGAACTGCAGACCGCCGGGGTCTATCGGCCCAGGGTCATCTACAACACCAGCACGCAGCAATACGTACTCTTCCTTCGCAAAGAGAACTATCCATTCCCCATGACCGAGAACAAGGTCGCCATCGCCACATCGCCCACGGTGGACGGCACCTACACCTACCAGGGCAGCTTCCGGCCCATGGGATACAAGTCCTTCGACATGACCGTCTTCCGCGACACCGACGGCCATGCGTACCTGATCTCGACGACCAATGAACAGAAGGACCTGACCATCTTCCGCCTGTCGTCCGACTACCTGAGTGTCGCCGCCCGGGTGACCACCCTGCACGGGGTGGCGCGCGAAGCACAGTCGGTGTTCAAGCGCAACGGGGTCTACTTCATCGTGTCGTCGGGCACCACCGGCTGGAACCCCAATCAGCAGAAGTACACGACCGCGACCAGCATCGCCGGCCCTTGGAGCGGCCAGGCCAACCTCGGCGACAGCATCGGCTACGGCTCGCAGGTCACCGCCGTCGTCCCCGTTGAGGGCAGCCGCATGACCTCGTACCTCTACATGGGCGACCGGTGGGCGCAGCCCTGGCACGGTGTGCACAACGACTCGGAGTATGTCTGGCTGCCGCTGCAGTTTCCCACCAACAGATCGCTGTCGCTGACCTATCGCCCGAAAGTCTTCATCAACACCGATACCGGTGTGGTGAGCGGCGCCGGCTCCGGAAACCCCTACCAGGAGCTACGGGCCCAGCACAGCGGCCAGTGCCTGACCGCGCTGTGGTCCTGGGATGACGGGGCCGGCGTGACACAACGCCCCTGCGGCACCGCCCAGAACCCCAACCAGCACTGGCACATCCTCCCCCTGGACGACGGCTACTACCGGATCATCGCCCGGCACAGCCACAAATGCCTCACCGTACCGTCATCGGTCACCAACGACGGGGCATGGCTGACACAGCAGACCTGCGGTGTCGACTGGAACCAGCAATGGCAGTTCACCCGCCTCGGCGACGGCTCTTGGCGCATCACCGCCCGGCACAGCGGCAAGAACCTGACCATCGTCGCCGGCCCAAGAGCCGTGCAGCACACCTGGAAAGGCACTGCCAACCAGAAATGGCAGCAGGTGCGCGCACCCTACTAGTGGCCTGCGCCAGTAGTTGATCGTTAGTTGTTGTGTGACTTCTGCTGCTGGTGCGTCAGTTCCTCGTCGGGGTCCGAAGCTGGAGCCGTTG
>NZ_JBVKCZ010000065.1:0-28427 GCF_055634335.1 Streptomyces sp. NPDC111802
CTTTGGTCTATCGCCCGTCGGTAGTCGGCTGTTTTGTGCAACGCAAGTGCGTCCAGGCCGAAACCCGTGGGCAAGCACGGAGAGGTAAAGGTGATTGTGTCTTCCATTACGAGCCTTACGGCTCTTGGCAGTTGTGGGTACCTCGTCGATGTCGGCAGACCTCGTGCGCGGCGCTCCACACTGGGGGCGAGCGAACAAGTCGTTCCCCGGCGCGGCTTGCTCCCTGAGTGATGGACACCTCGACCTGGCTCCCGATCAGGGGCCGGGACGAGTTTGCCTTGTCAGCCGCTGCTCCAGGTACTGCTCTGCGTCGGGCCGACTGCAGCGCGGGGAACGCCTCCGCTTCATGGCTGTCAACATGCTGACGGGTCGGGGTCGGTCTGCGGCCGGTAGATCTTTACCCCTCGAAGTCGAGGGCCCAGTCACGGTGCGTCGAATCCGCACGTCGGACATCGCCATCACGGGACGCGGAGTCGTACGCCGGAGGACATAGTTGGTCTCGAGCGGCGTCGTCTCATGGCGGCTGATCTGTTCGAACAGGGGATGCGGCCCGCCGGTTGTCGACGACAAGGGCTACGGTGTCCAAGCGCCTTGACGCCTTCATGGCCGAGTACCGCCTGCCCCTGCCGTGGCCGAGCTACCGTAACCTCAAGCCTCGGCCCGGCGAGCACCTGCTCAAGCCCATCCGCCAGCTTTGTCGAGTCGGCGAACGACACACTCAAGGTCCGACTCGATCTCGGGCGCCACGGGGCGAGACCCCCCCGGGGTCCTCGCCCGCGTCGGACAACGGATCCTGGCCATGACGGCTGCGATCTGGCACGACCGCACTACGGGCCGATCCATCGCACGGTCACTGACCGTCTATGACCACTGACCAAGCCGTCGGACTTACTCATCTAGCCCCAGCTGCCGCTGCCTTCCGACCAGCCGGTCTGCTGCTGAGTCTGCTCGAACTGCTGAGGCTGCGGCTGGACCTGTGCTGCGGACCCTTGCTGGACCTGGGGCCAGCTGCCCCCCGTGTTCAGATCGCCGTCCGCGTTGGCGGCCGCACCGGCAGAGGACGGGCTGCCGGTGTTCACTTCGGCAGCACCCCAGCTCGGCTGCGTGCGCGGTTGGCCCCACACCTGAGCCTGCTGTGCACCGGACGGAGCGGCACTGGTGGTGGCCTGCGGCGCGGCGGACTGCGTGCCAGGGGCGCTCTGGGTGTCAGGCGTCTGAGGAGTGTCCTGCGGAGCAGACTGCTGTCCACTGGCCGGGGCTGAAGCTGCCCGAGTTTGAGTGCTGCTGCTTGCCAGGCTGTTCGAAGCGGTCTGGGTGGCTCCCTGCTGTGAGTTCGAACCACCACCCGTCACTGCCGCGGGCGCCGGAGACTGCTGGGTGGGGGCGCCCTGGCTGACGGATGCAGCCGCGGACTGCTGTGCCTTCTGGATCCGTGTCCAGCCACCGTGCCACTGCCCGTTGCTGTCCATCTGCCAGTTTCCTTGCCAGCCGTCTTGCTGGCCATGCCACTCATGCAGGGGCTGGGGCTGGGGCCTAGGTTGAGGGCGGGGCTGAGGCTGCTGGCCCCGGGGATCAACGTGCCGCGGCTGATACTGATCCGGCGTGGTCTGAACGGTCGGCGTGGTGCGTTGCTGCGGCGATTGGCCGTAGATCCTGGCCACAGCCGCTGTTTCATTCGCCGACGGTGCGGTGGGGACATTGCGGGAGGGAATCCGCCACCTCATGATTTCGTCGGGGTTACCTGGAACGCGCCGATCCGAACCACCCGTGGAATGCCCGAGCCCAAGAGTGTGCCCGATCTCATGTGTGACGACCCCCTGCTTCTGGTCGTTTGAAGGCCGCCAGCCGTACCACCAGTCGGAGTTCAGCGTGACCCTCTGGCCGTGACCGCACTGTACGCGGGTATAGCTGCAGTTGTCGCCGGCTTCACCGGCCTTCATTCCACCGTTGGGGTGCGGGCCCAGCCTGTCCATATTGAACAGCAGCGCGGGGCTATTGCCCAACCCGCCTCTGACGAACCAGGGTGCAGTGGTGCCGGTACTTTTACGGAGGGACTGGTCCCAGGATTGAATCCCCTGGAATATGACATTCTGGGTTGCCGGAGCAAGGCCACTCATGAAGTCCCAGGTGATCACTGGCGGACGCCCCGTGCCAGGTCCCGTTCCCTTCAGAGCCGGGGCATGGCTCCCCGGCGTGATCGGAAATGGGTTGACTGCCGCAGATGCGTTTGACGCGCCCGCCAGCAGGCCAGCGGAAAGGGGGGCTGCCACGATGCTACCTCGCAGCACTCGCTTCTGCTTCAACGTCAGCTCTCTGCGCGCCTTCTTATGGCGTCCTGCCACGTTACTGCTCCTTGTGTCGCAATCAGTCCCACCGTCTGCCGGAGGGAGGGGCAAGGCCGGGTCAACACCGCTGAATTGGGCACGCGGGACTTCTTGCCCAGGTTCCCTGTTGCCGCGCCATCCTCCTACGCGACTTGACAGCCATGAGGGGGTTGTTGGTACAGGAGGTTGCCGAAGCGTCCCCTGCACGCTGCACAACAGCGTTCCTGTTACCGCGAGATGCCCCGGAAATCGCCGAAGCTGCAATAAGAACACACACGTTTCGGAGAGGTCACATCTGTCTCAGCGCAACTGCCGAGTGTGGAACCAGTATCCGTGGCACAGGCAGTGTCACAGCACCGATAGCTCAGTACTCTCCAATTGCCCGACCTTATCCATGGCCTGACAAAGTAATCGCCGTGTGTATGCCCTCACGCGGTGACGTGGGACAGTCCCTCACCGATGTGAATGAGTGCACGCATGACGCAAATCACAGCCCTGCGCGTATGTCGAGGCACTGGGCAAGAGCTGCTATCAAATCAGCCGAACCGGGCTTTGATGTGTGCCGAGTGTTAGCGAGTGCCTTGCTTCCTAGGTCGTCCCTTCAGGGTGACGGCGGATCAGTCTGCGGGTGTATGCCAATAGTTGTGCGGTATGCCGATAGGGGTGGCCTGGCACCGAAGCAACGGGCCGTGAGAGAGCAAGTTCGTTTTGACGCTGCTGAGTTGTCTGATCAGCAGGTTTCGCCGCCTGGCCCAGGCTCGGGAGCAGGGGCCGCCGGCGCACGGCTGGGTAGAGGACCAGCGGTGGACGACTGCACGGGTAGCGGTCCTGGGCTCGAGGCGCTTCCATGTCCGCTTCAGCGACGCACAGATCTGGGCGGTTCTCCACCAGAGGGGCTTCTCGGCGCAGGTCCCGGTCCACCGTGCCGCCGAGCGGGACGAGACCGCGGTGGCGTCCTGGGTGAGGGAGGTCTGGCTGCGTGCGTGGTAAGAGGGCGAGGGACCAATGCGTCAGGGATGGAACAGCCGGTTCAGCCAGGGTGGCAAATCATGTGACAGCAAACTGCCCTCTCTACACAGTCCCGGGCGCGAGTAGTTCCGGTACAGAAAGTGCCGACGAGGACGATCATGGCCTTCCGGCTCCACGACCACTCAGTGAACCGCCTTCGATTCGCAGGTTGGCGACCCGCCTGCGCCTCTGCCCAGGTCTGGAAACAGGACTGTCGGGTGTGAGTAGTTCGAAGGCCAGCCCTACCGCTGGCCATCGACGAGTATGCGGCCTGGGCCGGTGCCGAGGCGTTCGACACCGCCTGCAAGTGTGTGCTCGGCGCACTGTTCGACCTCGTCGATACCGACAAGGACGGAGCTCTGGACCTCCCGGAATTCACGATGCTGCGTACGGCACTGGGGAACCCGGTCAGCAATATCAAAAGCGCCTTCGCCGCAGTGGACACCAACGGCGATGGACACATCCGCCGTGACGACTACCTCGCCTCGGTCCGTGCACACATCACCGGAGATGCTTCACCGATGGGCGCGGCTCTGTACAGCGCGAGTCCGACGAGGCCTGGCGCAGCAGGTCGAGGGGGGGATCAGCGAGATCGAGGGCCCTTTTGACGCTCTCTGTAAGGACGGGTTCGATCCGGTAGATGCGCCTTCGGTCGTGCGACTCCAGGAGGTTGGCCCGGCTTTTCGAACCACCCCTGCGCCATGCGGCACGGATGCTGGTGAGCATCCAACCGATCTGGTACTGCGGGATCGGCGTCGTGGCGTGGTCAGCGAAGCACGCCCGGACGTTGTCGAACGAGGCCGTGCCGCCCAGTTCGACAAGGCGGCGCAGCACGCCCCGGCGCCGGGCAGCACGGACGCAACGTTGTCGAATACATCCGGTCCATGCAGCCTCCCACAGGTCCTCGCTGCTCAGGGTCCGGCCCAGGCCAGGACGCTGGCGCGGGCACGTGGCGGCCGGCGGTCTGGAAATCGGTGGTGACGGTGTGATCGACATCGGTGAACTCGACTTCGAGGCCGTGGGTCAGGCAGCCGGTACACCGAACGGACTAGACACCTTCCTCACCGGCCCCGCTGCTTCAGGGATGACAGCGGCTAGTAGCGCTTCGTTAGGTTCTGGTTCTGGTGAGGGGGGCCGCAGGTGGTGCAGGTGCCGTTCCAGCACCGCAGCACCCCTTGTAGTGTGCGTAAGGTGCGGCCTTCGAAGTGGTCCAGGCCTGGGCATAGGGGATTCCGAGGAACTGTCGCCCTTCACTGGTACTTGCGCCGCGCACCCATCCACTGGTCGTGCGCACGCGAAGGGACTGGGCGGTGTCCGCTGTGGATTCA
Source organism: Streptomyces sp. NPDC111802 (assembly GCF_055634335.1). Classification (NCBI taxonomy): domain Bacteria; kingdom Bacillati; phylum Actinomycetota; class Actinomycetes; order Kitasatosporales; family Streptomycetaceae; genus Streptomyces; species Streptomyces sp. NPDC111802. The sequence continues at coordinate 4,661 of NZ_JBVKCZ010000065.1, forward strand.
ACGGACAGGAGCGCGCCGCGGAATGGGGGAAAGTCTGACGCGGAAGTCGGCCACCGGAACCTTCGGTGCGGGGATCATCGAGGAGAAGCCGACGAGCGCAGACGCTGCCGCGTGCCGACTGGAGCAGGGCCCCATCCAGTCCGTCGCGGGACGTGGTCGGGCCTGCTCAACAATCGGTGATGTGCGTAGAGTTACTGGCATAGGGACAGATGGACGGCGCGGCCGTGTTGGCCGAGGTACCCGTCGCCGATGGTGGGCATGTCGCCGGGTTGTATGGCGGCACACGACCCCTCGGTGCCGTCCTGATAGACGACTCTGACAGTCATCGTTACCGCACAGCCGTTCCCCACCTGTGTGTATCGCCAGCTCTGGTGCAGAGTGACACAGGTGGGCGTGGTCCCGGCGACCGACGATGCGGCGAAGGCCGAGCCGGCCGCGAGGGTCGACAGTAGCGCCGCTCCGGTGCCCATGCAGGCCAAGTGATGGAGACTGCGTATGCGCATGAGTACTTGCCTTCCACTCTCACAATCGGCAGGTCTTGAACTCTCCGAACCCACACAGGAGTACGGAGCATTCAAGGGTCGAATGCTTTCAGGTGCGCAACGCCGTACGCCACACAGCGATCACACTTCCGGCCGCATGGCCATTTACATGCGGCAAGGGTCGTGACCTGCATCGATGCCGCATGAGTGGCAGGACAGCCAAAGGTGAGTACTCAACCATTTCTCACTGTCAAGAAGGCAGTGAGGCGTCACCACGCAGGCGGTGGGCAGTGCACACCAGGAAACGTCCTCCTGGCTCGCAAGGCTCTCGGCGAAGCCTCAGTCCTGATTTCACTGGCGAGCGAAAGCCGATCACCTGCAGAAATTGTCGGCACCCAGTGCGCCATGGTAATGAGCGTTCCGTTTGTGACGGTAAGCCATGGGCGGGCGGCCGGGTCGGTACGTGCTGGTGGTGGCTCACGCGGTCGGCGATCCACTTGCCCCAGGGAGGCGGGAGGCAGGTCGACCCACGCTGGACCGACCCTTCCCATCAGGCGAAGGCTCGCGCAGCTCTTCATCGCCCATGCTTTGTCGGGTTGTAACTGCATCCCGATTCGGTGTAGTCGCATTCCGGCCACACAGCGGAACGGCTTCGCTGTCGCTTTTCGAGTTGCTGGAGTCGCGTTCAACCAATGGGCATACGCGGCCGCGGACATGATGTGATCAGCGTCTCTACTTCCGGTGAAACCGAAGCCCGTGCGGCATGTCTGTCCCAGGCTCAAGTTCCTTCACCCTTGGTCCAGTTGGCGCAAGCCCACGCTTGAATGGTAGATATCCATGACGGTCGGGCGCATCAAGGTGCGCCGCTGCTTCACACCGTCAGCGAACCGTCCGAATTTGCCGTGGCTCCCGGTCGCGACCCGCCGGCCTTTTCTCCGGTGGCCCACTCTTCAAGCAGGATTTGATGCCCGTTCAACCATTCGCAGGGCTCGTAAGTTTCGCCCGCAACAATTCACCTTTCTACCGTGAGCTTTATGCTGATCTTCCTGGTCACGTGGCTCACTTAACGGACCTTCCGGTGGTGCCCCAGGCCAGCTTCTGGCGGGCCAATTCGCCACGGGACAACCGGCTGCTGACTGCCCCCCTGGAGGACGCGGTCGTATTCCGCAGCGGCGGCACCACGGGGTCACCGAAGTTCTCCTACTACACCCGCACCGAGTGGCGGGAGCTCACCGCTGCGTTCGGTGCCGGGCTGGCATGTGCCGGACTACAGCCCGGTCATCGAGTGGCGGACCTCTTCTACTCAGGGGACCTGTATGCGAGCTTCAGCTTCATCCTCGACTCGCTGCACCGCTCTCCCGTGGCCAACGTCCGCCTGCCCATCGGGGGCGCTGCGCCGTGGGAGTCCACCGCGGCAACCCTGGAGGAGTTCCGTGTCCAGGTCGTTGCCGGTACCCCGACCACACTGTGCTCACTGGCCGAGCGTCTGAACTGCGCTGGTCGGCAACTGCCCCATGTGGAGCTGCTGTTCTTCGGGGGAGAAGCCCTCTTCAGCGACCAGCTCCCCTTGCTCGGGACGGCGTTTCCGAATGCCGTGCCGCGCTCTGCTGGGTATGCGAGCGTGGACGCCGGGCTTCTCGGCGAGGCCGTGCCCGGCGATGACCCGCGTATACATCGCGCGTTCACGCCGCACACGGTGATGGAGATTCTCTGCGACGAGACCGATCGCCCCGTCGACGGCAACGGTGTGCCAGGGCGGCTCGTTGTCACCGACCTGCGTAGACGGCTCATGCCAGTGCTTCGCTATCCAGTGGGCGACCGGGCCGAATGGGTGGACCGGGACGCCGGTGTCTTCCGAATCCTCGGCCGCTCCGAGGAGGGAGTGCGGGTCGGCCCCGTGTCCCTCTACACCGACGACGTCCATGACGTCATCTCCGTCGCCGACCCAGCTGGCGAGGTGACGGGTATGCAGCTCGTGGTACGGCGGCGGGACGGCCGGGACGGACTGGCGCTGCGGCTCGCCGTCGCCGATCCCGGCAAGGAGCATGCCGAGTTGGGTGAGGCCGTCGTAGCGGCAGTCCTTGCTCAGCGCCCCTTCTATGCGAGTGCGACGGCCGCCGGGCACGTGAGCCCGCTCGCCATCGAGTGGGTGCGTCATGGCGACCTCGCGGTCAACTCCCGCTCGGGCAAGCTCATCCGCGTCATCGACGAACGGCCGCACTCATGAGCACGGCCCCCGCCCGCCAACGACGTCTGCCCCTCGTCCTGCGCAACCCGGCCTTCGGCAGGGTCTGGGCCGGTCAGCTCCTCACCCAAGGGGCCTGCAGAATGTTCCAGGTAGGGGCGGTCTGGTGGCTCATCAGCTTTGTCGGCGGCGAGCACCGCGGCCTCTACTCGGGTCTGCTACTCATGGTCTGCACACTGCCTGCAGTGGCACTCGCCCCGGTGATCGCCCGCATCATCGCACGACACGCCCGCCGCACCGTGCTGGCCGGTGCGGCGGCTGCGGCGGGCGCGACGGCTCTCACGGCCGCCGGCCTGGCGTACGCCGGACTGCTGCCCGTGGCCGCCGCCTATGGAGTGGGGCTGGCACTGGCTGGTTGTCAGGCGGTGTTCGATCCATGCCTGACCACGGCGGTGCCGGAACTGGTCGAGGACTCCGACATTGAGGCGGCCACCGGATTTGAGCTGTCCACGCAGTCCGTCGCCGCGCTCTGTGGGGGGCTGCTCGGCCCGCTCGTGGTTGACGCGGGTACGCTCGCCGGCCTGATCGCTGCCTGCGGTTGCGCGAACCTGGTCGCCGCGTTGCTGATCGTCCCAACCCGCTTCCCGCATGGCGAGAGTGTGCGCAGCCTGGCCGACGGCCAGGTCCCCCGGCGACGCACGCTGCGTCAAGTGCTGGCCGGTCTGCCGTTCATCCGTCGTGTGCTGGTCTGCTTCGCCGCCGCGAACCTCTTCACCACCGCCGTCTATGTCGTGATGCCGCTGTACACCCGGGAGGTGCTGAACGCGACCGGGTCGACCGTCGCCGTGCTGGAAGCGGCCCTCGGTGCGGGCACCCTGCTGGGATCGTTCACCGGTGGGCGTCTGCCCGGACGTCCGGTCGCCGTCGCAAGCGTCTGCCTGGCGGTGATGGCTGCGGCCCTCGGTTTGCCAGGGCTGCTCGCAGGGCCCAGGGCGGCCATCATCTCGATGACTGTCGTCGGCTGGTGTGGAGGGGTGATCGGCGTGCGGTTCGTTGCATTGTTCCAACGACTGGTACCCGCCAACGACAAGCCGAGTTTCTTTGCGGTCATGCAGGCGCTGCTGGGTGCCACGTTCCCCGTGTCCACGCTCGTCTTCGGTGCGCTGGGCGATCACCTGACTGCCCGGATGCTGTGCCTGGCCCAGTGCACGGGTCTGGTGCCGGTCGCGCTGGCGCTGTGGTGGCTGGGCAGGCGTGCCGACACTGCACGACAAAGGCTCGCCGCGTCGGCACCAGCACAAGCACCGACGGCAGCCCCAGTCGCAGAGGTGTCATGAGCGCAGTCATCTCCACAGCCTCATTACAGGACATCGCCGAACTGCGGCAGTTGTACTTCGAGGTGTACGGGCACGGCTACCCGCTGCCGGTCGGCAGCGATCCGACAGTCATGCACAGGCTGATCACCGATGGCACCGCGCATTGGCTCACCGCTCGCGCTCGCGGCGGATCCGTGGTGGGCTCCGCCGTCGTCCTGACCGAACCGGGCAACCGGATCGGCAAACTCGTCGGCCTGGCTGTGCACCCCGGCTGCCGCGGTGGTGGGCTTGCCTCCCGGCTGACCGAGGCGGTCTGCGAAGAGGCCTTCGCCACCGGCCGTCTCGACTCCGTTTACGCGACCGTCCGCCTGGTCACGGAGGGTCCGCAGCGTGTCGTTGCCGGCAACGGCTTTCGGCCGCTCGGCCTGCTGCCGAACGCCGTCGAGGTCGAGGGGTGCGAGACCCTCGCGCTGTTCGCCCGCTACGCCGACGGTGTACTCGAACACCGCGAACCCGTGGCGGCGGTACCCGAACCGCTGTCGGCCCTGCTCTCGGCCGCATCCGCCGGTGTCGGCATCGACTACGACGGCGCACGCCGTGTCCCCTCCCGCAGCGCGGTGCGTGCGGCCGCCGGTGCGGAGCCAATCGAGCTGATCGCGGCACCGGGCTTCGTGCGGCGCCGCTTCCTGGAGCTCTTCCCTCAGGCCGACGACCGCTTCTTTCCGCTGCACACACCCAACGCGGTTCTGGTCGCCGCTGACGGCCGCTTCGAGGCATACGCCGACCTCGACCCCGTAGCAGGCAGTTGCGCACTTGTCGCTGTCCACCCTCGCCCCTCCGCGGTGACTGGCGCCCTGGAAACCCTGATGACCACGGTCACCCGGGCCGGCGCGGACTACATCGAGACACTGCTGCCGCTGGGCGACACCGAAGCTCTGGAGGTGTTCCTCGCCTGGGGTTTCGTGCCCAGCGCGGTCTACCCGGCGATGCGCCGCATCGGCGACCGATGCCACGACTACGTGGTGCTGTCGCGCACCAGCCGACAGATCGACTTCCGCTCGACCGCTGTCAGCCCGCTGCTCCAGCCCTACCTCGGTGCCTACCTGAGTGCCTGGACGACCACCTATCTGCCCCTTCGCGAGGTATCCCGATGAAACCCCATCAAGCTCACATTGAGGTTCCCGACCCGGCGGCGCTCGGCCATGTGCAGCGGCTGTGCGACCTGGCTGAGCCGTACGCAAAGAGCCCAGCCACGGACGAGTTGTTCGCCGCTGCCATGGCGGAGGCCAACGCGTGGCACGCCCGTCGCTCCCCCCTTTTCGCTGCCGTGCTGAAGGATCCGGCCGAGACCCCCGCGCCCACCATCGGCGCCGGCGTGCGCACCCCGCTGGTACCCGCCGCCTTCTTCAAACGTCATGAGATGCTGTCGATCCCACGCGACCAGGTGCACCTGCACCTGACCTCCTCGGGCACCACAGGTCAGAAGTCCCAGATGTTCTTCGACGAGTGGACCATACGCGCGGCGCAGCGCATGGTGGCCCGGATCTTCGACCACTACGGCTGGATCACCTCCGACCAGCCCGTGAACTACCTGCTGTACAGCTACGAACCGACGTCATCGCTGAAGCTGGGCACATCGTTCACCGACAACTACCTGTGCAACTTCGCCCCTGCCCGGCACACCACGCACGCGCTGCGGCACACCGGCTCCGGCCACGAGTTCGACGTGAACGGCTGCATCGCGGCGCTCCGGCGCTACGCCGAGGACGATGTGCCGGTCCGTATCCTCGGCTTCCCCGCGTTCTTGTACTTCACCCTGGAGCGGATGCGGGCGATGGGGCTGCCGCCGCTGAGACTGCCCGAGGGCTCGCTGGTGGTGCTGGGCGGCGGCTGGAAGAGCCACTCTGACCGGCAGATCGGCAAGGACGCGTTCTACGCCGAGGTCACCGACCGCCTCGGCGTTCCCGGGGAACGTGTCCGCGACACCTTCGGCTCCGTCGAGCACTGCGTGCCATACGTCGAGTGTGCACATCACCGGCTGCATGTACCGGTGTGGTCACGTGCGGCGGTTCGCGACACAGGGACGCTGCGCCCACTGCCCTACGGGGACCGCGGGTTTCTGCACCTGGTCAGCCCCTACATCACCTCGGTGCCCGCGCACAGCGTGGTGATGGGCGACCTCGCATCACTGCACCCCGGCGGCGAATGCCCCTGCCCGCTGCCCACCGACTGGTTCACCGTCCATGGCCGTGCCGGGGTGAGCCGCAACCGTAGCTGCGCGGTCGCCGCCGCCGAACTGATGAAGGGAATGTCATGACCAGCTCCGTTCTCCACCTGTGGCAGGGCGAGTTCATCGACGATGCCGAGGCCGGCCTGCGGATCGCCGGGCTGCCGGAGCTGGCCGGGCGGGTTCTGACACGTCCCCTGCCCACCGATGTGGTCCTCGATGCCTGTGCCCAGGTCAGCGGCGATCTGGCCGATCCCGCCTCCGCCTTGTACGGCCGTCTGGCCGGGCACCTGCCTGCCGACGAGGCCGCGGCCGTCCTGGCCGAGCTGGCCGCCGCACTCACCCGGGAAGCGCTGGAGCGCAAGTTACGGAGGGAACTGGGCGGCCTGCGCCCAGAACGCCTGTCCCGGCCGGATGCCCGCGAGACGGTGTACGAGGCCTGGGCGCCTGTTGGTCTGTTGGTGCACATTGCGCCCGGCAACGCCGCGGCCGTGGCACCGCTGAGCGTCGTCGAGGGACTGCTTGCCGGAAACCTCAATGTTCTGAAGACCAGCAGCTCCGACTCGGTTCTGGCGCTCGACCTGCTCGGCGCTCTCGGTGAGGCTGATCCGGCCGGACTGATCGCCGAGCGCGTCATTGCCCTGCGCTTTTCGTCCTCGCGCCGCGAATGGCTTCAGACGCTGTGTGGGCAGGCGGACGCGATCGCGGTGTGGGGCGGCGAGGATGCGGTGCAGGCGGCGGGCGAACTGGCGCCACCCGGCTGCCGGGTGGTCGAATGGGGCCATCGGATCTCCTTCGCCTACCTGACCTGGCAGGCCGCGTCCGAGGAGTCCGTGCTCGACGCGCTCGCCGAGGACGTCTGCCGTCTCGAACAGCAGGCCTGTTCCAGTCCGCAGGTGGTCTATCTCGAAACCGAGGACACCGAGGCTCTCTTTGCGTTCGCCGAAAGGTTCGCCCAGCGGCTGGCAAAGGTGTCCGACGCACGGCCGGCACCCCGGCCCGGCCTGGCCGAGCTAGCAGAGATCACAACCGTGCAGCAGCTCGCCCGGCTCGAACAACACCTGGGTCTGACCCGCGTAATCGCCGCCGAGGAGGGTTCGTGGAGGGTACTGGCTGACACTCGCCCGGCACTGCAGGCGTCCCCACTGCACCGCAGCATCTGGGTGAAGCCTCTGCCCCGGCACGCGGTCACCGCAACCCTGCGTCCCATGCGCCGCTACCTGCAGACCGCTGCCATCGGAGGCGGCCGCACGGATGTGGCCGCGCTCTCCCGTGCGATGCTCGCCGCGGGCGTCACCCGTATCACGCCGGTCGGCTCCATGCTGGACGGTTACGAGGGCGAACCGCACGACGGTGTCTACGCGTTGCAGCGCTATAGCCGCAGGGTGAGCGTTCGCGCGACGGACGCGGACCTCCGTATGGTTCCCTGCCTGGATGACCTGGTGGCCCCGCCGGTGCTGCCACCTCCGCCGGACGCACCGCTTCTGGACAAGGAGGGCGTGCAGCGCGCGCTCACCGCCTTGGACCCGCGGCATGCGCATTTGCACTTCCGCAGCGGGGGTTCCACAGGAGCACCCGCGCTGTCGGTGTTCACGTGCGGTGACTACGACAACCAGATGCGTGCCGCGGCTGATGGGCTGCTCGCCGCCGGGTTCGACCCGGCCCGAGACCGGGCGGCCAACTTGTTCTATTGCGGCGGGATGTACGGAAGTTTCATCAGCTTCTTCTCCATCCTGGAACGGTTGAACGCCACGCAGCTCCCGATAGCCGCAGGCGCTGACCACGCCATGGTCGCCCACGCACTGGTCGCCCACGGGGCGGACACCCTCTTCGGAATGCCGTCCTACCTCTGGCAGTTGTTCCACGCCGAGGCCGAACGATTGCGGGCTTACGGCGGCATCCGGAAGGTTTTCTACGGCGGCGAGCACTTCACCGCCGAGCAACGCAGTGTGCTCACAGGCACATTCGGAGTGGAAGTCATCCGTTCCGCGGCCTACGGCAGCACCGACCTGGGACCACTGGGCTATCAATGCGCGGCCTCCGACGGCTCTGTCCACCATGTGCTGACCGACCTGCACACGCTGGAGATCCTCGAACTGCACGAGGACCGACCGGTGGCGCCGGGCGAGCCGGGACGCCTGGTCTTCACCTCCCGAACACGGACCGGCCAGCAGCTGCACCGCTACGAGATCGGCGACCTGGGCCGGGCGGTGCCGGGCACGTGCACATGCGGCAGCCACGTGCCTCGCCTGGAACTGCTCGGACGTTACGGCGACGTTGTGCGCGTGAGCACGTACTTCATCAACTACCGACGCGTCGTACGAGCAGCGCAGGAGCGGCTTGCCTATCACGGCGAAGTGCAGTTGGTGGTGGCTCCCGGCCCCGACCGGGAGCAGTTGACCGTACGGCTCGATGAGCAGTACGCCCCCGACCCCGATGTCGCCCGGGCAGCTCTGTCCGCCGAGGTGGCGGAGCTGGCCTCGGCAGTGGCGGAGGGACTGCTGTCCTTCACCGTCCAGGCCATCCGGAGGGCGGAGTTCGAGCGGACAGTGACCAGCGGGAAACTGCGCACGGTCATCGATCTACGCTAGGGCGAGCGTGGGCGGGCGGGCACGGGTTGCGCTACTGCCTGCCCAAGCTGCATCGACGTGCTCCGCTTCAACCCGTGCAGCCGCTGGAAGGAACGGCTGTGGGCCGTTGACCTCCACCACGGTGGCGCCGCCTCGCTGGTGGGTCTGCTGGTCAGCCATGACCAGCCCGTCGCTTACCCGATCGGCCTGCCGGTGCACCGGGCCGCGGGCGCCTACCGTGGCGAGGGGAAGACCGACGCCGAAGGACGCCTTCGTCATCGCCGACCAGGCCCGTGTCCGGCCGATCTCACGCTGCGGCGGCCCAGCGACGAGGTTGCCGTCGGCTTGCGTACGCGGACCGTCCGCCGCCGCTTGGGCCTGGTTTTCGACCGCACGCGTCAGATCAACGACTCCGCGCCGCCCACCTCCTGGAAGTATTCCGGTCCGATCGTGCTGCTGACCGGGTAGCCGCCATCCGGCGGGCATCCGTCGGGCAGGAGCGGGGTGGATCGGTTCGTCGGGGTCTGTTCGCCGACGAAATTGATCAGTCTCCACCCAGGCCCGGCGTCGCACTGCATCAGCAGTGGGACCGAGGTAGACATCTTCCGAGCGCCTGGCAGCGCCGGGCGGAATCCGTACGAGCCTCACGAGCATCACGTCAGAGGGTGTTGTCGGGTTGTTGGTGTTCTGGGTGCTGGGGGTGTGTCAGGGCATGGTGGGGCGAGGCGGTGTTGCGCCGTCGTTGGCCGCAGGCCTGGCTGACGTCGTTACTTGCGGGAATGCCTACGCCGTATTCATTACGGGTGACTTGTGGTGAGGCAAAGGGCTTGGCCGCCGGACGAAGCCGGGGCGAATGCCAGGCCCTTGACGCAGGTGGTCGGCTGGTCGGCGGAGGTGACGGCGTCAGTTGCGGGTGGTGTGTTGTGTGGTGAGCCAGTGGGTGATTTGTGCTCGGGTGCGGAGATCGAGTTTGTCGCGGATGCGGTCGAGGTGGGTGGCGATGGTGCGAGGTGAAAGGTTGAGCCTGGTGCTGATCTGGCGGTTGGTGAGTCCTTGTGTGACGAGTTCGGCGACGGTTCTTTCGCGGGCCGTCAGTGGCCCAATGGGGCCGGTTGGGCTGTCGTTGGGGAGGGTGGGCTGGGTTTTGCCGAGTGCGTAGGTCACCAGCTGTGCCCAGGACAGCTTTCGTCCGGAAGCTTGAGCAGACGAATGGGCGCTTCGGGGCAGCGCGGCGGCGGCAGCGGCCCGGAAGGGAGCGATCTGTTCCTGCCAGCAGGGTTCGGAATCGCTCTCCAGAAGGGTCTGGGTTCGGGCGGCGGCGGTGAACAGGCGGACGGCGCGCCGGTGCTCGCCTCGTGCTGCGGCGACCGCGGCCAATCCCTCAGCTGCGTTGAGCGTGATTTGCGCGACGGGCATGGTGCGCAGGGCCTTGGTGAACAGGTTGTGGGCGGACAGCCAGTCCTCGAGCGCGAGACGGACAGCGCCTGCGGTGTGCAGAGCATGGGACAGTACTGCGGACGGCGCGTGTCTGCGCAGCACGGGCAGACAGCTGGCCATGAGGGTGTCCGCCTCGGTCGGCTGGTGGTCCGCCAGCAATGCCCATGCAAGGTCTCCCCTGGCTACTGCAGCTTCCACGGGACGGTCCAATGTGGCCAGGGTGTCGGCCAAGGCGCGGTAGTCCGTCACTGCCTGGGAGTATTCGCGTCTGCCCATCCCGGCACCGGCACGCGCTTGGAGAGCGCATGCGAGCGCTGCGGGGTGGTTCAGGGAGTGGGCCAGTGTCATGGCGTGGTCGCCGTAGTGGAGGGCGGCCCGGATGTCGCCCTGCCGGGCACTGATGCGAGAGGCAAGGGCCATCCTGGCGGTCTGGAGGCTGTGGTCCGGCCAGTCGGGACCGGCATCGAGGAGGATGCGGGCTGCGGTCAGCTGGTCCTGGTAGTAGTAGACGCGGGCCAGGGCCAGCGCGAGCACGGGCGGTGGACCGCCTGGGGTGCCGGCCGGGCCCGGCGCGGCGGCGATGACGGCGGCGAGGTTGTCCTGCTCGGCCAGGGCGGGACCGAGCGCGTCAAACGTGTAGATCTCCTCCGGCGTCTTCTCGACGAGGCCGGCCAGCCATGCCAGGGCCCGGCGCTCTGTCTCTTTAGCCTCGCCAGAGTCTTCAAGGCGCTCCAGCGCATATGCGCGGACGGCTTCCAGCAGGCGGAACCGTACCGGGCTCGCCAGTCGGTTCGGATCGCGGCCCGCGGCCGGGATCTCTGCCTGGCCGGCGGGGGAGCTGAGGTCACCGGGCGCGGATGAGGCCCGGGTGCGGACGAGGAGGGACTTGGCTTCCAGGTCCAGCAGGAGGGGCAGGATGCGGCGGGCGGGGAGGACTCCGTCGGGGCCGTCCGCGGCGACGGCGGCAACCGCGTCCGGGTCGAAGCCGCCCCGTAGGACGGACACACGACGTAGCAGCGCCCTTTCAGGCTCTTGTAGGAGGCGGTGGCTCCAGTCGATGGTGGCGGTGAGGTCGAGGTGGCGGGCGGGTCCGGTGCGGCTGCCGCCGGTGAGCAGGGCCAGTTGGTCGTCCAGCCCGGCGAGCATGGTTTTGAGAGGCAGGTTGGCGGTGCGGCGGGCGGCCAGTTCGATCGCCAGCGGCATGCCGTCCAGTCGGCGGCAGATCTCCCCGATCGTGGCGGCGTCCTCCCCCGTCATGCGAAGACCGGGTGCGCTTGCCGTGGCCCGGTCCACGAAGAGTCGGACGGCATCCGATGCATCAAGTGTGCCCGGCTGCTTGATGCCAGATGACCCGCCCGTGCTCGGACCCAGGCCGAGCGGGCCCATGCGCACCAACAATTCGCCGGGTATCCGCAGCGCTTCCCGGGAGGTGGCCAGTACCCGTAGTCCGGGGCAGCGTTCCAGCAGGAACGCGATCAGGCGCGCGCAACCATCTATCACGTGCTCACAGTTGTCCACCAGCAGCAGAATGCGGTGCCCACCGAGCGCATGGGCCAGAGCCTCAGCACTTGTGCACCGGTCGCGCTCCCTCAAACCCAAGGCGGAAGCAACGGCCTGCGCCGGGTCGGCGCCCTCCGCGAGGCCCGCCAGCTCCACCAGCACCGGTATCCCGCCCGCCGGACCCTGCCGGGCGTACTCCAGGGCCAGCCTGGTCTTGCCGACCCCGCCCGCTCCGGTGAGGGTCAGCAGTCGGGTGCTCCGCCGGCGCAACATCGCCCCTATGTCGGTGAGTTCTCTTTCCCGGCCCACGAATGAGTCCAGGGCGTCGGGCAGTCGCGGCACACGCAGCGAACCGCCCTCCGATGCAGCACCGCCTTCGTCTTCCTGGCCGAAGGCAGCCAACTGCGCTGGAGCCTTCGAAGCGGCCCGGCGTCGGCGGAAGGCACGCTGCCGGCAAGCACCCGAACAGTACCGAGCAGCCCGCCCACTGGACCTGCAGCCCCGGCCGCCTGCGAGCGATTCGCTACGCAGGTCTTTGCCGCACATCTCGCACTGGCCCGACTCGCCCATGTCCGTACCCTCCCCAGGGACTTGCGGCATTCACTGAATCCAGTCTGCTCGTGAGCACGCCCTACTCCGGCTGGAGGGATGACAGGGCCGCCACTTCCCTTCCACCCTTGTAAGACGAGCCGTCAACAAGCAGAGCACATGAAACCGCCGACGTCATCTCCAACCGGATGCGCGATTCGTTACGTAAAAGCGGATGTGATCTCCGCCCTGGCAGGAACCGGATAAGAACGACTGGGGCGTACACACTATTTTGTTCAGCTCAACACAAAGGTGTAATCGGCGAATGGAAAGTACCCCGAGGTGCTGTTCACGCTCGCACTAGGTCATGTGACAGGAGTCGCATTCTGGAGCCGCTATCCCATGTGCATCGCCCTCGGGCCAGTGCAGTAGATAACCGGCTGAACAGGCCATGCACGACGACACCCTGATGTCGTAGGGGGAGAGGTACGGCTTCGGAGAATCGCGCCCGCCACCCCTATACGGATTTGCCCTGTGATACGCAGGCTGCCGCGAGGAACAGGAGATCCGCAATCGGTCCCATAGCTGCCACCGCGGCGGCCCGCTCGCGACCTGATCGGCGCCCTTCCTGAGCGTCCAGACATCATCCGTCCGGACCGAGATACCGGCTATGCCACCGGCTGCCCAGGGACATGGTCCGCGGCACGTGACAGCCATGCTCCGCCTAGCCGCCTAAGCGTCATGTCCTTCCTGTCGGACCGGCCACAGGATTCGTAACGCTCTCCTCCGCGATGCGTTTTGTGGGTCGATTGACATACGTGACGCTCCCGTCGTATGCGCCAACGTAGAGGAAACGGGGATCCCATTTCCTGTGGGAGAAACATCAAGGCATCGGATGATCGTGCCTTATTGGCTGTACAGCCCATTTTGATCTACAAGGAGGCATATTACTGGCACGCCACAAGAAGGTGCGTGAAGGCTCAATTTTGGTGGCGAATCGCTATACGGTTGCGGGCCTGTCCATTGCAGCTGCAGTGGGGGTCGGTGCGGCCAGCGCAGCGCCGGCTAGTGCTCTCACGGATTGGGAGCGGGCCTACAATAAAGCGTCGGACGAGGTCGACAAAAATCTGAGCGACACTGGCGCAGAGGACTACTTGAAAGGGGCAAGGCCATTTGCAAACCAGGGGATTAACTTCTTCAACAGCACCAACAAAAATCTATACGTCTCCGCGGATAAGCGGCTATGGGCCAATCTCGCCGACCTCGGAGTCGATGTCGCTTCGTTTGCCACTGGCGCCGGAATGGGCGCTGGCGCCCTGAAGGCCGGCAAGCTACTCAAAGGCGGTGTTGAAATCTTATGGGGTGCGAAAACCCTCCCCCCTGCCTTGGGGGAAGGCAGGCAAATATGGATGAAAATTAATGGCCAGTCTTACAAGATGACCGAAGTCCCTCCAGGAGGCCATACCAAGGTCTATAATCAGAACTTTATGGACTCCTACTTGACTCCAATCAGTGGCTTTGGAGGACAGTTTGGCGCGCACAGTGTCCCTACAAGTTCATACGCAACATGGAAAACTCGTGAAGGAATTCAATAGCTCTCCGAATCAGTTCTGGCATGCCTCGCCCAGCGGTATTGAATCCTACCTTCCGAAGAATGAAAGTAACCCTGTCCCGCCGGGTTGGCAGGGGCGACCGTATCATCCACAGCTGACTGGGCTACCGTGGTTGGGCTTGTCCGGGAACGAGTCAAGGGACAATTTTGGCAACCCCAACCCCCATTTCGACGGCAGCGGCGGCGGCAGTGGCCGCGGAAAGCGAAGCACCGACAAGCCGTTTCCGGAGAGTGTCTCGGCCTCTCGCTCCGGCAACAGTTCTGGTACCGGCACCGCCGATACCAGCGGCTCCGGTCTCGGTAAGCAGACCGGGACCGCTGACAACGGAAAGTTCGCCGAGGCAGTGGCCCGAAAAGACAGGCCAAGCGCGGCGTCGATAAGTTCGCCGGAGATACAGCAGCAGCCGGGTGGGCTCACGGCTAAATCGCAGAGCGGGTTTGGCACCCAGGAGCTGCAGTCGCATCTGCAGACACAGTCCGGGCAGCAGTCTCAACAGAGCTGGTTAAGTCAGCAGCAAGGCGGCTCAGGGGCTCAGCAGAGCCCTGTTGCTAGTGGAGTGGCCTCTACGGCTCCGGGTGGTTCGGCTGCGGCTGATGGGCATTCCGGAGCGGGTGTTTCTGAGGGCCGCAATGCAGGTTCGCAGCCGTATGGGTTGCAGTCGTCGTCTGGTGCCTTGGGTCAGCAGGGTGCGGCGAAGACGGCGAAGGAGGGTGCGGGTGTCGCTGGTGTACCGGCCGCGGCTGCCGTGGGTCTGCAGGCAAAGCCCGCTGCGCAGCCGGGTGGTGCCGTGCCAGGGCATGGGTTTGCGGCTCTGGTCGGGCAGAGCGGTAAGGCCGCGAGTCAGCGGGCGGATGGTGCCTTGCCAGCGCCAGGATCGGAGGTCACTGGGCCTGCCGCGCCGTCGGCCGACTGGTGGAACAAGTGGAGGCAGCAGACCTTCCAGAACGGTCAGCAGGCGAGCTCCGGCGGCCAGTCGGCAGCAAACACCTCAACCACCGCAGGCGCCCAAAGCTCGCAGGGCGTCGGGGATCTGACCAAGCGTGCTGCGGATGCTTCCAGCACCGCTGGAACAGCCGGTTCTGCTTCCACGGGCGGCTTGCTGGGCTCGGCTGCTCATAAGGCTGGGGGTTCCGCCTTGGAGGATGCCGCAGTGGCGGCTGCTACGCCGTCGAACAGCCCCAGTGGCTCCGGTTCCATGAATCCGGCGGGTGATTCCATTAGCGGTGCTGCTTCTGGTATTTCAGGCACTCCTGCTGGCACGGGTGGCACGGGTAACGGTCCCGGCACCGCCTCTGTCACGACTGGTACGGGCGCTGCCACGGGTGCGAGCGCTCCGGGTACGGCCACGACTCCTGCCTTGGGCCAGCAGACGGATGCGTTGAAGCAGGCGTCTGGTCTGACTGGTTCGCAGTCGGCCACGGGTGGGAGTGCTTTTGCCACGGCAACGGCCAATACTGATAATCAGTCGACGGCTCAGGCAAGTCCCCAGCAGTCTGGTGCTGCGGCGCAAACTGGTGTGATGGGCGGTCAGCAGGGCCAGTTGCCTTCTGGTGAAGGCTCTAGTCAGCCTCAGGCTGCCGACGCTGCGAAGCTCTCACAGCACACCGCCGAGGGTGGTACGGGCAGTGCTTCTGGTGCCATCGGCAGTACGAGTGGCTTAGGTACTGGCGGCAGCGCTGGCGCTGCCTCTGCTGTTGGCGGCGGTGCGGGTAGTGGTGTGGGCACCGTGACCGGTGATGCGGCGACCGTTTCGGGTACTGCCACGGGTGCAGCTACCGGAGGTGGGTTGGCCACGGGTGATGCTGTTACCGGTACTGCGGCTGCGACGACTGGCACGGGTATGGGTGACGCTGCGACCGGTGGCGCGGGCCATACCGCCGTCGGCAGTATGGCAGGTAGTACTGCCATGAGCGGTACGGATGGTTCGGCTACGGGTACGGCCCTGGGTGGTTCGTCGACAGGTGTCGGCAGCACGTCTGCCCCGGACGGTACGGCAGGCAGCGCTTCCGCGGATGGTATGGGCTCGGGCACAAGCGGGGGTACTCCGGGCACCGTGCAGGGTGGTTCGGGTGCCTGGCAGGGGAACACCAACTGGGCCAACCTGTGGAATGGGTCTGCCGCTGGTGCAAGTGCTCCGGCCACAACCCCGAGCGATGCCTCGGGTCAGCAGATCCAGCAGGGTTCGGCGGACCAGCAGGCGCAGTATCAGGCGCAGGCACAGCCGCAGCAGTACGGCTTGCAGCCGGAGCAGCAGCAGGCACAGGCTCAGTACACCAGCTGGGATCCCAACCAGCAGCAGGGTGGTGGGAGTCAGGCGCCGCAGCAGGGCTACTCGCCCGATGCGGGTGGCTACTCCAGCGGCCCTTACAGCTACTAGACCACGTCCGTTAGCTGCCATGCCTCACACCGTAATGGTGTGAGGCATGGCTTCTTCTTCAGGGACGAGCTTGGCATACTTGCCAGCTGCGTCAATGAGCTTCTTCACCGGGTGACTCTCAAGGGTGAGGACGAGCTTGGTCATTGACATCAGGCGGTTGAACACCCCCTGCCCATCGCCTCACGCGACGACCGCCACATTCAACCTCTTTCATCCTGAATAGCCGCAGGTCAAGAGGGTGTGGATGGCTTGGACGGTGCGGCTGATGCGGCGGGTAGAGCGTTCGCCGGGGCGGCGCAGGCGAGCGTGGTTCCGGTTGTACTGCTGGTAGTGCTTGGGCTGTTCATGGCGGTGGTAGTAGGGGTTGCGTACCGCGGCGCCGGCGCCGTGGTAGGCGCGGTCGGCCAGGATGAGGATCCGCCTAGTGAGACAGGCGCTTTGACGATGCCGTGGACGCGGGCGACGGTCAGGCCCATGGGCGTCGCCCGGGATCAGGGTGCCGTCGACGATCACGAAGTCCCCCTCGTCCAGAGCGACGGGGGCTTCGTGCAGGCCGGGTGCCTAGGCGGCCCAGGACCTCAAGGGATGCGTCCACGTACCGCCACGCGTTGCCTCGGAGACCCCGAACCCGGCAATGTCCGGCGCAAACAGGCCGTCAGACGTGACGACATTCACCGCTTCGAGGCCCCCGACTGTCTCGCCCTCCGCTTGGACGGCCGTGTCCAGTGCAACGTGGAGCCGGAGGCTGACCCGCTGGTGGCGGATGCCTGGCGCAGGCGTCATGAGCAGCGACTCTCGAGGATTCGTAGCGGGGGCAGGCTCATTGGGGGCGCTGGTCTGTGGACTGCCGCTGCTTTCCGGGAGGGCACTCGGCAGCCGAAGGCCCGCTGGCTGCGGCGACTGCCATGTCTCGGACCGGACTCCGCAAGAAGGAACGATCTGAAGAATCCCAGGTCACGCCACGCTGGGGAGGGATCCACGAGCCTTGCCTCGTGCATTCGCCTGGCTGTGCGTGGTGGTCAGCCACTCCAGCGCTGAGGCCTGCTATGTCGGCGTCCGGCGTCACCCGGATGGATTTCATATATCGGGTTGTCGGTCGCTTCAGTCTCTGGGGAGCCGTCGTCGCGGATCGCCCATGGGGAGCGTTCTGCGCGACTGTTTGAGCGCTGGAAGCACAAGCGGTGTGGCTTCGTTCTCGTCGTTCAGAGGGCGCGGTACCCCTACTGGGTCGCACACCCGCGTCGTGCGGTACCGGCGGCGGAGGAGCCTCCCCCTCTGCCGAAACGAGACGGCCGACATCGATATGCGCTCTTTGCGTACGGCCCGGTCACATCACCTTTGTTGACCGTTGAGATGGTCGACGTTGGGTATGTGGTTCTGGTAACGGGTCTTGGGCGAACTGGACATGAGGCCGCCCCCAACTGGCCGCGGCCCCGGGGCCCGTTGAAGGATCAGCACTGCGAACCCAGCCTGGCCTGGGTGCCGTTCATGGACTCCACCGGCATCGCGGCGCTGTTTGCACACGGGCGCCGCGCAATTGCCGTATGGGGAAGCCTGTGCCTGGAAACCCGCCCCCCAGCGGTACGGCGCGGTCTGCCACGGCGTAACGTTCCGGCAGGTCACGCCGGGAGATCCCGGTCCGGATCTTGCAGACCATCCCGTTGATGACCTGCCGGCCTGACCCACGCGGACGTCCTGTAGTGGCTCGCGGTATTGACCGCGAGTAACTCCCGCTCCTCACGACGAGTGTGACGGAGCATCACTGTCGCCCAGAAGCATGATCGGCTTCACGGAAATCTTGGCAGAGCCAGCTTTCGGCCGTTGTCGAAAGTGGCGCCTGACCAACCCGCCTCGGCATCCAGTCTGCGAGGGCCCGGATGCTGCCGCCTGCCCTCCCGGTTTCCTATGACGGCGCTCTCTTCCTCCTCCGCCTGGCTGTGGGGATTCCCATGACCGGACATGGGGCGCAGAAACTCTTTGGGTGGTGTGATGGCGGGGGTATCGACTGCACCGGCGAGTTCTTCAACTCGGCTGGCTATCCGGCGGGCAAGGCGATGGCAGTCGTGGCCGGGCTCAGCGAGTTGATCGGCGGGCTCGGACTCGCACTGGGGCTGGTCACTCCGCTCGCCGGCGCCGTAATCGTGGGCGTCATGCTGAACGTTCTCGCTGTGAAATGGGGCAGTGGCTACTTCATGAACGAAAAAGACGGTGGTCTGGAGTACGAGCTGCTGATCCTGGCGTCGGCGGCGGCCCTGTCACTGACCGGACCCGGCCGAGTCTCCTGTGACGCCCGCCTGCCAATTCTGCGAGCATGCCGACTGGTCCACGCAACCATGGCGTTATGCCTCGGAGTCGTCATTGCCGGAGTCATCCTGTTGATCCGGGACTGACAATCACTGACGGTTGGGGCGGCAGTGGGCCTTACGGAAGATCGGCCAGTACTTGAGGGGCGAAGGCTCGCTCGACCGGCCAGCGGATGTGGCGGCAAGAGGGCTGTCACCTGGTGGCACTGCTCGGCAGGTGGGCGGCCTCCTCGCGCATCATCCGTTGCCTCCCTTGCCGTCGGCGTCGGTCCTCAGCGGCCGGTGGATCCCGGCTGCCCACTGCGATGCGAGCTCACCGATCGGATCATCAGTCTTGACCGGTGTAACGACCGGTGCCGGCGGCCGTACCGCCAAAGAGCGCATAAGGCGGCGTACACCCCGTCGTGCGGGTCTCGCTGTACGGGATCCGGCACCCCTGGGCTCGTGTCCGTCTGCGCCGAAGGTGAGGGTCAGCCGCTTGCCGTTCACCGGAGCGTCGGAGAGGGGTTGGTACTGGCGGGCGGTGCGGTAGTAGGGGTCTGCGTCGGTGACCCAGCGGTGTGCGCTGCTGCCCACGGTGCGGAAGGAGGAGAGGCCGTAGGTGATCTCCTGTGAGCCGTTGTTGCGTACGGTGATCAGGGCCAGACCCGTGCCGGCCGAAGGCGGGCGACGGCGGGGCTTGGTCTCCACTGTCGAAGATCTGCATCCCAGGGCGGATGCGCCGGGTGCACTGCCGTGGCTGTTCGAACCGTCTCGCCTCGCGCACCTCGTGGTCAGCGACGCGAAAGCGATAGAAAGGGGACATGGATCATGTTTCTGGTCAACCCGGGCAGAGTGTGGCTGACGCGCCTGGGAGGTCTCATGAGCCCGGTCGGGATCCTCGTCCGGGACAAGGCCGACATGGGCGACAGGAGCAAGGTGGGCCTCGTCAGGGGGGGCAGGCCCGGCGCCCGCGCTCGCTGCTGAGCCGGCGCAGCCTCCTCGGCCGGGACTTTCTTCTGCAGTTGGCGATCGTGGTGCTGCTCGTCGCCGCTGCGCTGGTGGCTCTCGTCGTGCAGGCTCGACGCGAGAGCATGGCGGACCCCGGCAACGGGACGACTACAGCTGCGCAGATGTCCGCGAACTCCCTGGGAATCGTGGCGGCACTGAACAGCGCGAACCCGATCGCGGTGTTGGAACCACGTGCCGAGGCCGCCCGGAAGGCTGCGGGTACCGATGCCGTCATCGTGCACAGGCTGGACGGGACCACCCCCACCCCCAGCGACCCGCATCAGATCGGGAAACGCAACATCGGGCCCTACGCGGACCAGGCGACCGGCAAGTCATTCACCAGGATCTTCCAGGGGTCCTTAGGGCTTTCCGTGATCTCTACGGTCCCCGCCAGGGCCCTTGACGTCTTCTCGGTCGGCGCCATCGCCTCCGTTCCCGTCGCGCTCGAGCAGGTACAACACACGGTGAACCGGCAGCTGCCGGTCCTGTTCGGCGGCGCTGTCACAGCCCTGCTCGTCGTTGGAGGGGGAGCGGTCCTGCTGAGCCGCCGGTTGCGGCGCCGGACCCATGGCCTGGGTCCGGCGGAAATGGCCCGGATGTACGACCACCACGAGGCGGTCCTGCACGCAGTGCGGGAAGGGGTACTGATCATCGGCGGTGACGGCCAGCTGCTGCTGGCCAACGACGAGGCACGGCGACTGCTGGACCTGCCGACGGACGCAGAGCGGCGCCACGTCACTGATCTGGGGCTGGGTGAGGATCTGGCCGATCTGCTGGCCTCCGACCGCACCACAACTGATGAGGTGTATCTGGCGGCCAGCCGACTGCTTGCGGTCAGCAAGCGACTCACGGCGCCGCGCGGCCCGGTCGGCAGTGCGGTGACACTCCGAGACACCACCGAGTTGTGGACTTTATCCGGCAGGGTCGAGGCGGAGCGCGAACGGTTGGAGTTGCTCTATGACGCCGGTGTCCGGATCGGCACCACGCTCGATGTGAAGCGCACCGCCGAGGAGCTTGCGAAGGTGGCGGTGCCCCGGTTCGCCGACATCATCACTGTCGAGCTGCTGGATGCGGTCCTGCACGGTGAGAGGTCCTCCGGCGCGGCCGCGGGGGCGACCGAGATGCGCCGCACTGCGGTTGCCGGCCTGGACGCGGACGATCTCCTTCACCCCGTCGGGGAGTTGATCCGGTTCGTCCCGGGCCACCCCGTCTCCGCGGCGATGGAGAGCGGCCGGTCGGTTCTGGTGGGGGACCTGAGTACATCCAACGGCTGGCGGGCCCAGCACCGCGAACGTGCCCAGCGGATCCTCGACCACGGCATCCACTCCTTGCTCGTGGTCCCGTTGCGGGCCCGCGGCGTGGTGCTGGGCATGGTGGACTTCTGGCGGGCGGGCGGCTCCATGCCGTTCCAGGACGAGGACGTGTCCTTCGCCGAGGAGCTGGCTGCCCGGGCAGCGGTGTGCATCGACAATGCCCGCCGCTACACCCGCGAACACACCATGGCCGTCACCCTGCAAAAGAGCCTGCTGCCACGCAGGCTGCCCGAGCAGCCGGCCCTGGAGGCGGCCTACCGCTACCTGCCGGCCCAGTCCGGAGTGGGCGGGGACTGGTTTGACGTCATCCCGCTGTCCGGCACCCGGGTGGCGCTGGTAGTCGGTGATGTCGTCGGCCATGGGCTGCACGCCGCGGCGACCATGGGCCGACTGCGCACCGCCGTTCTCAACTTCGCAGGCTTGGACCTGCCTACGGAAGAGTTGCTGGGCCGGTTGGACGAGCTGGTGGCCCAGATCGACGCAGAGGAAGAGGAGGACGGGCAGGGGATGATCACTGGGGCAACCTGTCAGTACGCCGTCTATGATCCCACCTCCGGCCAGCTGGTCCTTGCCACCGCGGGCCATCCGGGACCGGCGGTGATCCATCCCGACGGGACCGTGACCTTCCCCCAGGTGCCCGTCTCCCCGCCCCTGGGACTGGGCGCCGGTCTGCCTGTCGAGAGCGCCGAGCTGACCGTGCCCGAGGGATCCCGCCTGGTTCTCTTCACCGACGGCCTGATCGAGGACCGCCACCGCGACCTGGACGTCGGCCTGGAAGCCCTGCGTGACGCTCTGACAGGGCCCGATCGCACTCCGGAGGACACGTGCGCGGCGGTGATGGAGGCCATGCTGCCGGACCGGCCCAGGGATGACATCGCGCTGCTGGTGGCCTGCACCCGCCGGCTCGGTCCCGAGCATGTCGCTGAGTGGGATGTGCCCCGCGACCCGGCGGCGGTGGCCCCGGTGCGTACAGCCTGCGCCCGTCGGCTTACGGAGTGGGGCTTGGAGCAGTTCGCCTTCACCGCCGAACTCATTCTCAGCGAGCTGATCACCAACGCCATTCGCTACGGCACCGAGCCCATTGGCGTCCGGCTGCTTCGTACGGTGCCGACCAGCCGTTCCTCCGAGGGCACCCTGATCCTGGAGGTCTCTGACGGCAGCAGCACTTCACCCCGGCTGCGCCGGGCGAAGGCCACTGACGAGGGCGGGCGCGGACTCTTCCTGGTTGCCCAGTTCACTGAACGCTGGGGCACTCGCTACACGGGCACCGGCAAGGTCATCTGGACCGAACAGCCCCTCCCCGACGGCACGACATCGGAGGCGGAAGGACTCGGCGCGATCCTGCTCGGCCAATGGGACGACACGACACTGTGAGGGAGTGTCACTTTACGGCCCTTGCCGCTGCCCGCGCCGTTTGCTGGCGCGGGCACAGCCGGGACACGGGGTGTTGGGCGACCGCGAACCCATCAGGGGAAGGGTGCCGATCGCGGACTTCCCGGGCGGGATTCTCACATTGAGGCGGCAACAACTGCCCGATCGCCGCAACGGACCGGGCTCTGCACATCACCGGGGAGGAGGCCATAAAGCAGCACGCCCACGACGCCAGTGCAGGACCTGGCGCCGGTATCCGCGTTTTCCGGTCGTGCCGGGCCGCCGGTCGGGGCCGGGGTGGTGGTCGGCGAGGCTCAGACGCCTGCGGAAGCAGATGGCTCTGCTTCCGACACTGCGCCGCCTGCGTCGTTGGCTCACGGGTTGGAGCAGTGGAGGCAGCAGACCTCCCAGGCGGAGTCGTCGAAGCCTGGTGTGGGTGTGCTGGATTCGGCTGTGAAGAGTGGCGAGTTGGCAGCTGCTCCGGCTCCGTTCTGCGGCTTCGGTTCCGGCTGGATCTGGTGTGCAGGGACAGGGACAGGGACAGGCGTCGGTGGAGCCTGGTGTGCTGGGTCAGGCTGTGAAGACTGAACCGCTCCGGGTCTGATGGAGGCTCGATTCCCTGAGAGGATCGAGTCATGGCACGTCCGTCTTCCTATCCGCCCGAGCTTCGCGAGCGCGCGGTGCGCATGGTCGCGGAGATCCGTCCGAACTACCCGACTGAGTGGGCCGCGATGAAGGCAGTCGCGGCGAAGCTGGGCATCGGTGCGGCTGAGACGGTGCGGACCTGGGTCCGCAAGGCCGAGGTGGACGCCGGCCAGCGGCCCGGAGTGATGTCCGAGGAGGCTGCGGAGATCAAGCGGCTGCGGGCCGAGAACGCCGAGCTGCGGCGGGCGAATGAGATCTTGAAGGCGGCGTCGGCTTTCTTCGCGGCCGAGCTCGACCGGCCGTCGAAACGGTCGTAGCGTTCATCGACGCTCACCGCGAGGTGTTCGGAGTCGAGCCGATCTGCCGAGTCCTGACCGGCCACGGACTGAAGATCGCAACGAGAACCTACTACGCCGCCAAGAACCGCACCCCCAGCACCCGGGTGGTGCGAGATGCGGAGCTGAAGACTCATATCAGCCGCGTCCACACGGAAAACTTCAGTGTCTACGGAGTGCGGAAGGTCTGGCGGCAGCTGCACCGTGAAGGCATACCGGCGGCCCGCTGCACGGTCGCCCGGCTGATGCGCGACCTCGGCCTCCAAGGCGCCCGGCGCGGGAAGATCCACCTGGTCCGGGATCGTCTACGTCGAGTTCGTCGTGGACGTGTTCTCCCGGGCGATCGTGGGCTGGTCCGCAGCCATCAGCAAGCGGGCCAAGCTCGTCCTCGACGCTCTCGACATGGCGTTGTGGCGCCGTGACCGCGCCGGAACTCCCGCTGGACCGGGGCTGGTTCATCATTCGGATGCGGGAAGCCAAGGCGGATTCAACTGGTCGTCGCAACACCTTGATCACGGAGGTGTGCGATGGGCCGAGACGAGAGGCAGAAGGTGCCGGAGGCGCCTGCGGGGGCG
>NZ_JBVKCZ010000066.1:0-28382 GCF_055634335.1 Streptomyces sp. NPDC111802
GCAAGACGCTCGGCTGGGATACCCCAGCCGAGCGTCTACGTGATCTACTCACCGTCTAAAGCCAAGCGGTGTTGCGACGACCCCTTGAACCTAAGCACCACACCTGCGACCAAGGGGCCCTTTTGACTGCGCATCCTTCCACGCCCGACGTCCGGCATGAGCTGGTGGAGTACGTCTCGTGGATCATCTACACGCGAAGACGTGAAACCAACTCGTACTGGCGCGAGCCCGGTTGTTCCAAGCGGACCCTTTTGGCGCTGGTCCATCTGCCCATGAGCGAGACGTTCGCACAGGCTGGTGCCGGTCCTGGTGGCCTGGGCGAAGACGACTTCGTCATCGTCGACGCCATCTTCGTCTGCGGCCCGCACCCACGGCATCCTCCATGTCTGCCTCGCCCGCCAGGTCCTGATCCTGCCGACCGCACCTACCAGGGCGTCGGCCCACCATCCGGCCCCCTCCTACGGACACCGCGAACTGCCTGAGCCCTGCCAGCAGTACAACCCCGAACACGCTCACCCGGCGAACCCGCCTTCGTCCGGCTGAAGTCCTCGACGGGCACGTTGCTCAACCACCCGCATCTGCCGCACCGCCACTGCCGTCCAGACCCTCCTGATTTGCACAAACTCAGGATGAAAGAGTCTCACTGAAGCGATGCGGGAGAACCTCTAGAGCTTCCTGAACAGATAAGTCGCTTCGATAAAGTGCTGTGCGTCACCGTATCGGAGCTGCCACTCATCATACTCAATCGTATTTTCACTCTTGACTGTCGAACCCGCTTCAAGCACCTCCGGCCACTGATCGCCAGGGGGTGCGGCTGCCGTGGGCTGCGCCGCCTGTCGACCAGTCATGAGTCGCGCCAACTCAGGGACTGGCTACCCATTCCAAGAAACGTTTGATCGCTCTGCTCGAGAAAGGAAGAACTTTGAAGAAGCGACATGTCATTCCTTCTAGCACAGCCACCTTGGCGTTGGCGGTCACCCTTCAGCTGGCCACCGCCACCCCTAGCCAAGCTACCGTGACACCGTTCCCGACCTGGCAACACGTCACGCCCGCAACGCTGAGCCCGCTCACGGTGACATACGATTTCGATCCGAATGTCCCCGCTAAGGTGAAAAAAATCGTCCGACGGGCCATGTCCGGATGGGCAGCTGAGTTGCAACAGCCCGGCTTCTTCCAACTGAGCACGATTAACCCTGGAATCACGTTCAGCATGACCGATCTGCCCGGTAGCAGGGTCGGCGAAATGAACCTTGTGGAAATTTGCACAAATACTCACTGCACCGCTACGGCGACGATCAAACTCGATAATCCGACATTCACCAATCCTGCCGTGAGCAAGAGAGACAAGACTGCAACAGTTGCGCACGAAGTCGGTCATGCACTGGGACTTGACCACTCCTCCGGAGGAATCAACCCCGCGAATCCCGGGACTTGCGGTGAAGTAATGAAGCGGATTCTCATGTTCGGCACGTCATGCAATCCCCTCACACCCAGCCGGGGCGAGGTAAATGCAGTGAAGAGCCTCTATCGACTCTAGCGCTGGGCCTTTGGCGGCACGGACCGCAACTGGTCCGGTCCCCCAACCACTCTGGGAGCCACCACCAGCGGGACACCTTGTTGCAGACGGCAGCCAAGGCCGACCTGCGACGTCAACCCTGGCGTGCATGCTGGCCGGACCGTGCGGCGGCCATTGCCGCACCTATCGCGTCCATACAGGAGGGGCAGTAGCGGTCGAGCGCTTCTGCAGCTCCCGCTTTCTCCTTCCCTGCGGCAGGCCGTGGTTCGAAGTGCAGCCCGCACAGGGAGACATGGGTGCCGCCGGGGCTGACCGCATGCCAGATAAGTGTGCGAACGGATGTTTGGTCTACTTGTGCATACAGCTCGTGCACGGTCCCTCCCATGGAACTCGGCGTGCATCAGCCAGAAGGCATGACAGCTATCGGGCACGCCACGAAGTCTTGTACCGCAAGATGCAGGATGATTATCTCTGCTCTTGTCGAAACAGGCACTTCGGCGGCTGTCAGGCCAGGACGCCACCATTCAGGCTTTCCTGAATTACAGAGGAAGTGCTGATCACTTGATTTCACCGATGTGATCAGCACGCCTTATTTAAGATCCTTGCGTCAGCTTGCGTAAGCGTCAGGGGTGAATTAACCAACAGCTGACAGTTCGTGGTTTCTTCAAGCATCCATGCCTCGTTTGCAGTCCGCAGGCCATGGCGCGAGATACTCATGCTGTGCTCGCTCGGCTTCCGCCATCACGGACCATGGCAGCAAAGACATAGGGAAGGGAAGGCAGGTGAAGCACAGGAAACGAACCGTCTTGTCTCCAGATCAACCATGTTCAAGCCTCGGCAGACACGGCGGTAGCCTGTGCGATGACGTGGTCGGTGCAATCGCCCAACAGGGGACGGCACTTGGCGCTTTACTGCCATCAGACCACCGCACCGCCCGTCGAGCAACTGCTCGAATGCTGCCGTGAGCCGTTCAATTCTTCGGGTCTGAGGCCAGTATCCCTTTCTTCGAGTAGGAAGAAACGAGAGTGCGACACACCCTGAGCAAGGGAATCGTCATGGCGGCCGCCGTGACAGGCGCCCTTTCGCTGTACAGCAGCGAGGCGCACGCCGACTCACCGACGGAAGAGCCCGCGGTGGGTACGCCCGATGTGCTGTCAGACAATACGGTGCAGATTCCGGTCCACGTGCAACTGGATGTCTGTGGCAATACGGTCAACGCGCTCGCCGCAGAGACCCGGGCCTCCCTCATTTCCTGTGGCAACGCCTCCGGTCAGTCCGGTATCCCCATCCTGGACGATCATCCAGTACGCGTTGGAGAGCCACCCACCAGGCGCCCTGCGGGCAACACACATGCGTTGCCACCAATGCACGGTCGACACCACACATCGCACCGGCCATCATCGCCTGTACCCCCCGCCAGTCCGACAACCAAACCGCGCCCTACATCCCCCGCGTCTCCTTCGCCGGGCCATGACCGGCACACGGCACCGACGAGAACCTCCTCGCCGTGGCAAGACCGGTACACCACAAGGACGACGACCCCACCGCCATCACTGCCCAGCACGCCCACTGCCCCGTCACCTGCGGCACCCACCACCCCGACGTCCTCGTTGCTGGGCCACGGTCGACACGCCGCATCGACCACTTCATCGTCCCTACCTCCCATTACACCGACTCCTCCGCCCCCGCTGCAGCCCAACAGCCCGACAACCTCATCGCTGGGTCAGGGTCGACAGACCGCCGTCTCGCCGCTGTCCTCGCCCATCCCGCCATCGGCCGGTGAGAATGTGATGGCA
Source organism: Streptomyces sp. NPDC111802 (assembly GCF_055634335.1). Classification (NCBI taxonomy): domain Bacteria; kingdom Bacillati; phylum Actinomycetota; class Actinomycetes; order Kitasatosporales; family Streptomycetaceae; genus Streptomyces; species Streptomyces sp. NPDC111802. The sequence goes on from NZ_JBVKCZ010000066.1 coordinate 3,313, forward strand.
GGCACTGGTACGGAGGGGGTGCTCGCAGCGACAGCTGCCTCGGCCGCACTGTTGGTGGGCGGAGTCATTCTCTATCGGCGCCGTCGGAATTCCTACTGCAGGTAGTGGAGCGGGCCTTCCTCAGCTCAACTCGTCCTGGGTCGCAGGCCCCAGGACGAAGGCCAAAGAGGCGGCATCGGCTCAGGCCGACCATGCCCACTTGGGTCGGATCCCACTGCCCCGACAGAAGCACCCGGCAGGGATGAGGCCCATTCGGTGCCTTGATGCTCTCAGGTCCGGCGAAGCAGCCATCATCAGGGCGCTTTCCCGGATCCCTCGATATTGAACGTGCGCCTGCCGCTCATGTGTGCTGCCCGAAGCAAGCCCATGGCCTGGCCAGGGGTTCACTGCCGCGGATTGCCAGGTCAGGGGCCACAGAGGGCGCTACTTTCGCGTGTGGCCCCTGGCGCGACCGCCCTCATGCAGCCATTACCAACCTCAGACGATGCGGTGGCCACGGGCCGTACCCGCGTTTCGACAAGCCTTCGCCTCCTGGCAGCCCGCTTGCGGAAACATCGTCGCTACCTGGGCATCTAATGGCTACCTCGAGCATGGGCCGGCCCCAGCCCCTGCTCGCCTTCTTAGCACCAACACCTACCGCGACCACCAATGCCGCCGGCCCCCGACATGCCGTTGCCTCCCTCAACTCTCGGTAGCTCCTTTGCAAACTACGGTATCTAGCTTGATCCAATAGCCTGATCCAGCAGCCGCAGAAATGCGTGTGGGTACAGAGTCAGGCTGGGTGTCCTGCGTTCATAACATTGCCGGATCGAACTTCATACTGTGTGCCTACTCCACCCGAGGGATTGCAATATACGCCGTCCTGCACGCGCGGCCCGACAGGTGTCTGAGCGTCGGCTTGTGGCGCCCGTTCCGTCTCACGGCGTCATCCTTCGTCTCTACGGACCTCCTTTGGTGTGAGGCGTCCGGATCGCGGGCGTCACCGTATGAGAAAGGCCACGCCGTGCAGCCCAATCCGACATCTCGTCACACCGGACCGGGGAGGAGCGCAATCCTTACGGCCGGGCCGCCGCAGGTGCCGGTCATCGGCCTTGGATCATCAGGCCGCCCTCCTTACCTTCGCATCGCTATTTCCGCAAGTTTCGTAGTCATCGCAGTGGCTCTGTACGCCTTTAACGAATGGTTCCGCTCCGTCGAGGCCGCAGCCGGTGAGCACTCCATCGCTCTGGTCACCGATGGACGTACAGCCATCATTTGGGATCGAGCGGTTGCGCTGTTCGGCCTCGGCACTCCGCACGCAATGGGCCTGCGGATCACGTCAGGATGCAGTTCGGCGTTGCTGATCCTTCCGCTCCTTCTGGTAGGCGCAGGATTTATGGCGAGCCATCGCTCTACAATTCCGCGTATTTTGGCGGGGACGGGAATCGGGGCAGCTGTACTTGTCGTGACGAACCAGCTGCGGCTCTGCCTGATTGCCTTCTTCTATCAGCAATGGGGCGATGACGGCTTCGGCTGGGCGCACACCGTGGTCGGTTCGCTGCTCAGCCTGGTGGGCGTAGCTGCCTCGGTGACCGCCTTGCTGCTGGTGGCGATGCGACGACGGGAGCCGCGTGGCCAGTTGAACGGAGCACCGCTGTGAGGCCGTTCCAAGAGAGTGAGTTCGTCGGTTTGGCGATGTCGCTCGCCCTCATCCTTAACGCTGTATTCACTGTCTATGTGATCCTGCTGGTTATTTCCTTTCTGCGGGCGAAGCCGCAGCAACCAGGCCAAGGGAAGGATTTTGCATGGCACTTCCTCATCCCTTGCCGCGACGAGGAGAGCGTTATCGGTGACACCCTCGTCTACCTCCGCGCGCAATACCCCGACGTCCACTTGTGGGTCATCGACGATGATTCCGACGACAGGACAGCGGAGATCGTCCGTAGCCATGCGGAGCACTGCTCATTCGTCCACCTGGTGCAGCGGCGCCGCCCCAACGCCCGCACGGGCAAGAGCTATGCGCTGAACGCCGGCTATCGAGCGCTCGACCAATGGCTACCGGAGGGCACAGACCGGGCATCGGTCATCGTGGCCATCTTTGACGCGGACGGGCGCCCTTCCCCCAACGTGCTCGACGTTTGTGCAGGACCTGATCTGTTCGGCAATCCGGAGATGGGTGCGGTCCAGATCGAGGTCCGCATGACCAACCGGGACGTCCGCGAGCCAGTGCCGGACGGAACACGCATGCAGAACTGGTTCGGCCGCACGCTGATCCGCATGCAGGACATGGAATTCAGGGCCGCGATCTCCGCCATTCAGATGTCCCGACGGACTACGAAAAGCGTATGCATGGGCGGCAACGGCCAGTTCAGCCGGATGACGGCACTTGATGCGCTCGCCGGTCCCGACCGGGCGCCGTGGCGCGGATCGTTACTGGAGGACTTCGAGCTCGGCCTGCACATCATGCTGGCCGGTTTTCGTACAGGCTACGCCGCAGAGGCCTGGGTGGACCAGGAAGCGCTCCCGAGCCTGCCTCGCTTTGTCACACAGCGGACGCGGTGGTGCCAGGGCACCATGCAATGCATGCGCTATCTCTCCAAAACATGGCGCTCGCCGTACCTCTCCAATGCTGGCGTCATCGAGATCTCCTACTACCTGATCCAGCCTTGGCTCTGGCTCATTGGGACAGTGATCTACCCCCTCCCGATCATGATCTTCCTGAACAACCTGATCCTCTACCCGAATGAGACCATGGCCTTTCTGTGGGCGGGCGGGGCCGTGCTGTTTATGTTCTACGTATTCTTCGGTATCGCGCAGTTCGCAGTCTGGGGCTACCTCTATCACCGCCGCTGTGAACCCTCGCAGACGCTGGTCCGATGCATCGGTTGGGGCGTTGCCTATGCCGCAATGATCTACCTCTTCTACGTCATCGCCTGGCGCGCCACCGGCCGAGTGGTATGGGGCCGTCAAGGCTGGGCCAAGACCCGTCGCAATTCAGAGGTACTCGTCCTCGGGCCAATCGCAAAAGAGGCCTGACACACCATCACCAACGAGACTCCGAGACGACACAAGAGATGCACATGCGAACATACCCAGCACTGCTGGGCGCCGCTGGGATCCTGTTCCTGGCAGGCTGCGTGCCGAATAGTTCAGCCGCGGAGGCCGTACCGACAGTCCGACAAGGCGTAGGCACCTGTCACCACTACTTTACGACGGAGGACCTGTACGACCCCAGTGATATCGCCCCGCCGGTGTCCTGCGATCGACCGCACCGGACAGAGACCTTCCAACTGGTGACTGTCGAGGGTCCATTGGCTGAGGCGCAGCAACGGCCCGAGCCGGAGCAGCTCCAGGAGTACATGAACGGCCGCTGCAGCGCGGAAGAGCTCAGAGAGTACCTGGGCGCAGGGCCGCGGGACTCCCTCGCCTTTGGGATCTGGTCGAAATACCCAACCCGCAAGGAATGGGCCAGCGGAGTGCGCACGGTGCGGTGCGATACGTCACCGCCGTCTCTGGACAAAGAAGTCGGACCATTGGTGAGCTTTCCGGTGCGTGACATCATGCAAAGTGAAAGATCTGCGGCGGTACGCACGTGTGAGCGACGCAGTGAGGTTGTGACCTGTGACCGTCCGCACGACCAGGAAGAGGTCAATGCCTGGCTGAGCCTCGACCGGGGGCCATATCCCGACGACATCCAGGCGGCTGCCACCCGTGTGTGCCAACCGTTCGTACGGGAGTTTCTCGCGCGGTCGCACGCACCGGGCCTCGTAGTCAAGGCCGAGACGCCGACTAGGGACGAGTGGGCGAAGGACAACAGGACGGTGAAGTGCGGTGTCGGCCCCGCCGATCCTGACGCGACCATCACCGGCACGCTCAGTTCGTTCGCGGAGGGACAGTGATGATCGAGCGCTCCACACGCGACGCACTGAGCAGAGTCGCAGTGCGCCTGCAGCTGGTCGGTGAACCCAGCCGCCGCGCGGTGTGGACGGTAGCGGCAATCGCGGGGACCATCTGGTCGGCCGTAATGCTGGTGCGTCTGTTGCTCGGCGGCATGGTCGGGATGGGCGACAATGGCGACGGCGTTCGCCTGTTCTGCCCACTGGGGCTGGTAAACGACCGCCCTTGGGACGTGCCGATGTACGCACATGTGTACCCAACCTGGATCTCAGTGCCTCGGTTCGGTGAAGCCTGCGCGACCCCGGGCTGGGGGGATCGATACTACTCGTCGCAGCAATTGGTGCTCTGGCTGGCCAAGAGCCTCACTCCGGTGCTCGGTCTGCCCGGCGCACTCGACCTTCGGGCGGTCGGCGTGCTGTGCGCAGTCGCATTCGGCGCCGTCACCGCCCTGATTGTGGTGCTACTGCCGGGGCCAGTGTGGCTGCGGTTCACGACGGCTGCCGGCTTCGGCCTGGTCATGTGCGATTCGGCATTCGCGGACTTCTTCATCTCGCCGTACAGCGAACCAGCGGGTCTGATTGGCCTCTTGCTGCTGTGTGCGGCCCTGCTCCTGCTGTGGCGGCGGTCGACTGCGACCCTCGGCGGCATTGTCCTGACGACCGTCGCGCTGATTGTCGTCATGACGGCCAAGCCGCAATTTGTCGGTTTGCTGCCCGTGGGCCTACTGGCGTTGTTGTGGCTTCCTAGCACTCCCGTGACCAAGGTTCGGTCGACCCAGCTTAAGGACAGCAGCCGTCTTCATCGGCTCGGGCGGTGGCTGGCTGTGCGTTGGCCGGCTCTGATCGCCAGTGCTCTGCTCTGCGGTGTCGCCGCCGGGTTCAGTTCTGTGCAAGTCGAGCGTCTCAATCAACAGGTCTGGTACAACGCCGTATTCGTTGAGATGTTGCCGCACAGCCCGGATCCGGCAGGAGATCTGCGAGCGCTCGGGGCTCCTCCTGCCCTGGTCTCCGCCATCGGCAGCCGGATGACCAGTGTCAACTCCGCTGCCAAGACGCCATACTGGGACGAGTACGTCGAGAACGTCACTCCGGGCAAAATCATGTTCCACTATCTGACGCACCCTGACCGGCTGATCGGTATGGGAGCGCGCGGTGTGCAGGCGATGACACACCCGACCCTTGACAACTACCTCGGCGCCTATCCACCCGATTCCGGTCATCCGCCCTACTCCAAAGAACGCCGAATCGTGGTGGTTACCAGGATCTTCGAGTTCTTCCATTCGATCCCGGCGCTGGTGCCATTGCTCTTGCTCGGCACGCTGACGTTGGGGGGCGTGCTTGCCAGCCGGACTTGGGCCCGGCCGTCGGCCAGGGCTGTCGGTCGGATGACGGTCTGCCTGGTGCTCTCGGTGTTCTGCCTGTTCTGGCTCGCGATGCTGAGTGAGGGGGCGTCCGACATCAACAAGCACATGATCCCGGCCGACTTTCTGACGGCCCTCTGTATGCCACTGGCCGCGCTCTGCTTCTGTCTGATGTTCCGGAGGGATTATTCCGTGGAGCCGAGGCTCACACTTGACATGCCAGCGGCGGTGCCGAGTGGACGAACGCCATCCGCCCAGTCGGCACCCCCGTTGGCTGATGTCAGCTACGGTGGTGGTGCTTCAACGAAGCCGCCCGCAGTAACAAGGCACCAGTGACGACCAGTACCACGCCCAGCAGGCCGACGAGCTCCAATTGTCCCGAGCCGGTGATGGCCAGTGCGCCACCTCCTCCGACCGCGCCTCCGATGCCTGCGCCGATGCCCGGACCTCCTCCGTACATGTCTGAGTCTCCTTCCTCGTGTCATGCGGTGGGTGAGCACGAACCCTGCCCGCGAGCGGTCCTTTATAAGACAGAGGTTCCCTCCGCACTGCCATGACGCGTGAAAGCGTTAACGTCCGATGAGGAACTCCGAATCGCCGTGCCACATGCAGGAATCCGTGGCACGGCGGTTGCTGTGATCCCTGTTAGCGACGCCGGGTTGCGCTGAATGCTGTGCCGTCCTTCTGGGCAACGAAAAGCCAGCCGTGGGCGTCGGTCTCTCATTTCGCTGCCGCACCCGGCGAGACAGATACGGCGGGGAGTCTAATACCGATGGCCGTCGGACTCGCCAATTCACTGCGAGAGCTACCCATAGGCGGTATGGCTTCCAATTCCTCGCTCGCCTTCTATTGGAACAACGGCCGTCCACAGGCTTGCCAGCGGTGAAGGCATGCTGACGCTGGCCCATCGCTCTGCGCCGCACCGCCGAAGAACTTCTGAGTAACCGTGGTTGGTCCGCCATTCGATGTACTGCTGGAAGCGTGTTCCGCGATACATCGATTGGTGTGTGATAGGAAACGCTCAGGATAGCCAGCATGATCTGAACCTGAGAGTTACTTGACCGGCGAGGCAAATTTTTAGCAAAGTCCCCCGGAGTCGCCGCGGAATCGGAGCTTGCATTAAAGCTCTAGGGTTTAGGAACGCTGCGAGCCGCGAGTTTCGCACGGTGGTTCCTGCGCTCGCCAATCCCCAACCGTAGAAGGATCATGATGAATGCACCCCATGAAATTGCCTCGACCGCAGGTGCTGTCGACGCAAAATTATCCTCCGCCCTGTCTACGCTGCCGCAATCACTGACCTATCCTGTCCCCTTTCAGAAGTCCTATCGCTCTACTCAAGCACCTTCGGAAACGACGACCGTGGAAATCGTTGTTCCTGCTTACAACGAGGAACGTGCCCTGCCGGGCTGCTTGCGTACCCTGCATGCACGGCTGCAGGAGGAATTGCCATTCTCCTGGCGCATCACCGTTGCCGATAATGCCAGCACTGATCGCACGTTTGAGGTGGCACAAGAGCTCGCTTCAGAGCTGCCGGGTGTGGGTGCTGTGCGTCTCGGCCACAAAGGAAAGGGCCTCGCGTTACGCACCGTGTGGGGTCTCAGCGACGCAGACATCGTCGCCTATATGGATGTCGACCTTTCAACTGGCCTGAACGGTTTTCTCCCGCTCATCGCCCCCCTAGCCAGCGGGCATTCCGATCTAGCCATCGGTAGCAGACTCGCCCCGGGAGCACAAACACAGCGCGGGATTCAACGCGAATTCATCTCCCGCACCTACAATTCTCTGATTAGATTTACGCATGGGACCCGTTTCAGTGATGGCCAGTGCGGCTTCAAGGCCGCCCGGACAGAAGTAGTTCGTCCACTACTCGAAGCAACACGGGACGACGGGTTCTTTTTCGACACGGAGCTTCTCATTCTCGCGGACTACAACGGTCTGCGTGTCCATGAGGTTGCTGTCGACTGGGTCGAGGACTTGGACAGTCGGGTCGACGTGGCTCGGACGTCCCTCAAGAACATCTCCGGACTATGGCGAATGGCCCGGCTCAAGGCATCGGGTGGAGCGGTCGTCCCGCTGCCTCCGCGCCCCGCACCGCTTGCTGAGCACCCTGACGCCGTACTGGCCCGGGAACGACGCGGTATTGCGACCTGGGAAATTGGGTGCTTCCTTGCAATCGGCGTCGCTTCTACAGCAGGACATGCACTGCTTTACTGGCTCATGCGCATGTGGTGGTCTCCGCTCGTAGCCAATCTAGTTGCGCAGACGGCACTTACGATCATCAATACCGAGGCCAACAGGCGTCTGACATTCCGCGGTTCGCTGACTGGGGCCACGCGTGCCCATACTGGCGGAATCTTTCTTTTCGCATTCAGCTATCTTGTAACCGTAGGCTCAGTGGCGGCCTATCGAGCGCTTGCAAGCTCAGCCTCGCTCATCTCCGAGGTCATTGTTCTTTCCGTTGCCTGCTGTCTGGTTACTGTTTTCCGCTTCGTTGCCATGAAGTTTGCCGTATTCGCCCGACGGCGGTGACGAGGCAGATCGTCCCTCTGCTCCATTGAGCAAGGGCTTTACTCACCGGCAGTCCACTCGGATTCCGCCTCCAGCCAACTGTCCCGCGCACACCAGCGCTGTAACGCAAGACGAAGGGATTCCTGTGTCCGTACGATCGCCACGCCGATGGGTGGCGTTTATCCTGCCCGCCGCCCTCCTCCCGACGATGGCTGGCTGTAGTTCAGTCGACACCGGTGTCCCAGATCGGGCTTCCAGTACAGCAGCGCAGACTTCCAGTGCAACACCGGCACCAGGACCGCAGAGCACATCCTTGGGATCGGCACCTCCGCGCGTAGGTGAAGAGACTCTCTCTCCTGCCGTCCGGGGTAAGACAGTGCTTGTTGTAGGTGACTCGTGGGCCGGTTATTTCGGTAATGGAATGTCCAAGGTTGCATCGGACAAGAATGTCATCGTTAATGCCGGGCTAGGCGGTTGCGGCATTATGCTGCCCGACAGGATCGCAGGGAAAAAGCCAACACCGGCCTGCCTTGAATGGCCTGAGAAATGGCCAGAATACATGAAGAAATACCAGCCTGATGCCGTGCTCCTGCGTACAGCGAACTGGGACATTGTTTCGCAAGAGTTCGACGGAAAAGGTGTAGAGCTCACCATCGAGCATCCCCTTTTCCGTAAGAGGTTTCAAGGCAACATGGACCTCGCCATCAACATTCTCACCCAGAATGGCACTCCAGTCTATTTAACCAACATGGCGGCTACTGATGGGGCCTGGAACAAACTGGCCCGGACAATGAATCGGGAAATCCAAAAGATCTCGGAAAAATACAAAAATAAGGGTGTACGCCTCTTGGACCTCAATGCTGAGCTATGCAATGCAAGCGGGTGCCCGGAAGTCGCACAGGGCCATGCGCTGTACGACGAAACCCATCACCCTGCCGACTGGAGCCGCGATCGTCTAGCCAAGTGGATTCTCAACTCCATGTTCACCGATAGCTAGCAGAAGCGGCACCATGATCCTGACAACTCTGGCCCCCGCCGTCACAGAGAATGACCAAGGGCGTCGCATCCGGTCCATCGACGGGCTGCGTGCCTTAGCAGTATTGGCCGTTATGGGCTATCACTTCGGCGTAGGGCCGACCGGTGGCTTCCTCGGCGTGGACCTCTTCTTCGTCATCTCGGGTTTTGTCATCACGCGGCTGTTACTGCGTCAGCAGGCAGCAGGAACATTGACGATGAGGCGTTTTTACGCCCATCGTGTGCGGCGACTGCTGCCCGCTCTGCTCTGCGTACTCTTCATGGTGCAGCTCTGGGTGTGGTCTGCCGACGTGCCAGCCATGCGCTCCACCGTGAACTCACAGACGCTGGCGGCCTTGGGGTTTTTCGGTAACTGGTACACCATCTTTGCCGACGTGGACTACTGGTCAGTTCTGCCTGCCGAAGCACCACTGAATCACCTGTGGTCGCTCGCTGTGGAAGAGCAGTTTTATCTGGTCTGGCCGGCACTGGTAGTTGGGCTCGTCTCACGCAGCGGTGGCCGACGCTTTCTGACCTTCTCAACTGGTAGTGGAGCGGTCGCGTGCTACATCCTTGCGGCGTGGAACTATGTGCCCGGGCAGCCCGACCGCGCCTACCTGGGAACGGACACCAGGGCGGGCGCCTTGTGTCTCGGAGCTCTCGCTGCCTGTGTCACTAACGCCGCGGTGTCCCGCATGCAGAAGTCGCGGACGACAAGGAGTGCACTTCCCCTCCTTGCGGCAGCGTCGGTTTGCATCCTGCTGATCCTGTGGACGCAAGCGGCCATCGACTCCAGAGCCTTGTACTTCTGGCAGCTCCCGCTGGCTGGTCTCGCCGCTGCCACGCTCATCACGATTCTGGCAATTCTCGAGGGCCGACAGCACAGTCATCGCACTGCCAGCCTGCTGGAAAAGGCAGTCCTAAAAAGCTTTGCTGTCCGTCCTGTAGTGGCCGTGGGGACAATCAGCTATGGCCTTTACCTCTGGCACTGGCCCGTGTGGGTGTACCTAAGGCACACCTTCCCTCAATGGGAGCTGCCCACCCATCAGGGGGTGGCCGTCATGGCCTCGTTTACGCTGTCCCTCCTCTCTTACCTCTTCCTTGAATCCCCGGCCCGACGCTGCAGACTGCGCACCTTACTGTTGGCCGTGGCCAGCGCTTCAGTGGTCGTAGGCTCATTCGCCGTCATCAGCACGCCGCTACCGCAGCACGGTGCCGACGGGGATGGACCAATTGTTTCGGGAGTTCGCTGAGGTCAGATCCTGAATAGGTCACCGCCAGTTGCCCTGACAGCAATGCAACGGTTGTCAAACACCTTACCGAACACGCGAGTGTCACCCTTCCAATGTCCCTCGGCGACCGCGTAGACGGGGGAGTAATCCTGTGTGCAGCCTTCTGATCCCTCGGCGATCCGGTCAATGAATCCGTGCACGGCGCCCAAGTCTTCGCAAGCTTCGTCCTTCTCGGGTGTGCCGCCGTCCGGACATTCCAGGTGGCCTTCCGCGATGACTTGGATTTGCGGTTGGGAGTCGTAGCCGTCCAAATCTCCCTTGATGGCGTAGAGCTTAAGGTTGTACGACCCGTCTTCAGGGGAGGTTTGCGCCACCGCAGGCGTGAGTGCGAACATGCCGATCAGGCCAACGATGAGAGCAATGGCTCGGGTTCTGGATTGAGTCACTTCGAACGTGTCCTTGTCCGTTGACGTAATGCTGCCGGAAGCCCAGTTGGGACCATCACCTGGCAGCCAACTCGGCCTACGGTCTAATCTCGCGTGGCATCGATGAGGAGCCGGCCGAGGCACCTTCGCTATGGAGTCGGCGGAGAGGAACGCCTGCCATGGCGGATCGCTTTCCGCCCTGGTCATCAACTGCTCGTGCTCGAAGGGGATTCTCTTCGCCGTGATCGCGACGCCGAGGCTCGAATCCGAAGCGGAAGACGGCTTGTCTGAATAGACATCACATGTCGCGTGGTCGGTGCTGCACGAGGTCAGGCGGGGCGTGTCCCCGACCAACTTCCAAGCGCAAAATTTTGTGTGGCCGTTCACGACGCCGGCTTTAGTGCCACCTGGAAACAGGATGACCCGCCTCGTCGGCAGCAGGATACCCGTGGCTGGAGGGCTCAGCGGGAGCCCTGACGACACATGCACACATGCTTTCAGTTTCAGCGACCACTGTATGACCGTGCCAGCCGCCCTGGGCAGACCCTCACGCAGAAGGTCTGCCCAGGGGAGGCGAAACGGCAAACAGCCCGGCAGGAGTAGCGAGGGAGCCAGCTGGATGCTGTCTCCGCCCGGCCCTGGTCTGTGTTGCCTGGGGCCGACCCGCCGACAGGACGTTGAAGAGTCCTGAGGAGGTCGCGGGTTAGATCATCTGCCCACGGGCGTTGCGGCGACGGAGGAAGAAGAATCCGCCGATGCCGACTGCGGCCGCCGCGGCGCTACCGACGGCGGGGTCGATGAGCGGAATGGGCTCAACGACTACCGTCTGGCACGCGCGGTTGCTGTCCACCGGGTCAGGGTCGCTCTCCTTGCCCTCGACCTCGACGCAGTTGTTCATGACGAGGGTGGCGGGGGGCTTCGGGGCCGTGCCCTTGACGGTGATGGTGAACGTGGACCCGGCGCGCAGCGGGCCACCGTTGCAGATCAGGTTGCCGCTATTGATTTGGCAACCAGCCGTGCTGGTGGTCGGGTTCTGCAGCTGGTCCGGCAGCGGGTCTTTCACCGTCCACCCGGAGGAGTCATTGGGACCATTGTTGGTGACGAGGATCTTGTAAGCGACAGTGCCGTCCGGATTCACGGGCCAGTGCACCAGACTCGGGTCGGCCACCTTGGTCACGACCAGGTCTACGGAGGGGATGACCTCCAGGTCGGCCGGCCCGGGCTTGTTCAGACCGATCTGTTCGAAGTCCGCTGGGTCGTTGGTGTACTTACCGGGGTTGGTCGCCGTGACATTGACCGTGACCGTGCAGGAGGCGGCGCCCTGGGCCAGGTCGCCACCGGCAAGCGCGACCGAGGAGCTGCCGGCGGCCGCAGTCACCGTGCCGTTCCCACAGGTCGTTGACGCAGCCGGATCGGACGCGATGGTGACTCCGGCCGGCAGCTTGTCGGTGAAGCTGAAGTTGTCCTTCGAGGCCAGCTCATCGGTGTTGTCGATGGTGACGGTCAGCTTCGACGTCTGGCCGGGGGTGATGGTGCTGGGGCTGAACGCCTTGCTCGCGGACGGCGTGACATCCAGCATCCTGATGTTGTCGAAGGCGTGGTCGTTTCCGTTGAAGGTGCCTTCGTTGTTCACCATGCGGACGCCGATGGAGCCACCGTTGACCAGGACCGCGCCGGGCGCCGCGTAGGTGCCCACGTGAACCTTGGTCGCCTGGGCCACGCCCTTCGCCGGTACGTCCACCGTCTTCGGGTTGCTGCAGGCGTCGATCGCCCCGCCGAGGGCCGTGGAGTTCCCCGACTCATCCACCCTGGAGAACTGCAGGAGCGGCGGCTTCGTGCCCGGATTCTCGCAGTTCGCTGCAGCGACGTCGACGCTGAAGGTCACATACCTGTTGCTGCCGGCGAACGGGATGTTCGAGAGCGTCTGGAACTCGATATGCCCCGCGCCCGGGTCGGCCTCCGTCTGGGCCGAGACCGCGTGGTTGCCGGCCGGGTCTACGCCCCTGTGTGATCCCAGAGCCCAGGACATCTGCTGGACCCGGTTGAAGGCCCACTGGCCGATGCTCTTGCCCTGACAGTCCGCGAGCGGAGCCGAGGGAGCATCGGGCTGGCTGTAGGAGTTGACCCAGCCGTTGCAGTTGCTCAGCCACTCCTGGTCCGCGCCGTATTTCTGCCCACCTGCGCCTTGGTAAGCGGTGAGGCGGATGGGTTCGGGCGCCGGGTTGTTCTCAAAATCCTCGGAGAAGATCACCTTACCCGGCGCCGGAGCCGCCGTCGCTGGGATGCCTGCAACCCCGAGGGCGCTTCCGGCGACGCTGGTGACCGCGAGTGCGGCAGCGAGAAGCCGATTTTTCGATAAGCGACTCTTCATTTCCTTCTCTCACCATCTATCTTCAAGGGGACTTGCTTGTGAGACCGTTGCAGTTCCGCCGTATGACGAATGCGCAGTCCAACTGAGTGATCTTCCTCCTTAAGGGCTCAGCGGAAGTTCAGCCAGCGTTCTGGAACGCATTCGTGATCATCGAAACGTCGCCTCGAACGGTTCCTCACCAGAGTCGTGACACCGCCGCCCCGGACAGCAGCAGGTGAGCATCGCGGACACACAGCGACGTACGCCATACATGACGTCATATCAGTGCACGTTTTGACATCTCCTACACGACACGGATTCCGTCGTACGGAGAGAAGACATCCCCATGAGATTCCGAAAGCTCGGCACGAAGCCAAGGTCGTCGCCGGCCGTTCTAGCCGGGCTCGTGGCGTTCGCAGTGCTGGGCTCGAACATGCCTGCGGCCAACGCAATCGTAGGTGGAACGGAAGTCCCCAACGACGCCTATCCCTTCATGACAGCACTCCTCAAGAAGGGCCGGAGCAGCGCCCGGGACCGCCAGTTCTGCGGTGGCAGCCTGGTTGCGCCGGACATCGTGATGACGGCGGCCCACTGCCTGGTTGACGAAGACCGTAAGCCGGTCGGCCCCAAGTCCCTCCAGGTAGCGGTCGGCCGCACGGTCCTCTCCAACCCCGCCCAGGGCCAGGTACGCGACATCGCAAAGGGCGGTGTGCTGGTCCACGCCCGCTATCTCCGGGGCCAGGGTTCTTATGATGTTGCCTTCCTCGAGTTGGCCAAGCCGGTCAAAGGAATCAGGCCGTCTCCCCTTCCCACACAGGGCACGGATGCCCTGCTGCGGCCGGGACACCAGGCAACGGTTGTCGGGTGGGGCAATACCGACACGGAGCTGTCCCACCAGCCGGACCGCCTGCGTGAGGTGCAGGTTCCGATCCTCTCGCACCCGGAATGCCAGGTGAGCTACGACTCCTACGACCCAAAGGTCAACTTTTGTGCGGGAGTTGAAGGTAGGGATTCCTGTCAGGGGGACAGCGGTGGCCCTATCTTTCGCAAGGTGCCCGGCCGTGAAGTGCCGATCTTGATCGGCAGTGTGTCGTATGGCGACGGTTGCGGCGTTCAGGGCGCTCCGGGGGTGTACACATCTGCGAGCTCGGCGCAACTGTGGAAGACGTTGGGAGACTCTCGGAACGCAAAGAGGATCAAGCAGGTGCTGAGGCGGGGCTGATCCCGCCTCCCGAACCCATGGCACCCAGCCGGTTGCCATGCTCATCAGTGTGGAGCTTGTATCGCATACGCCACCCCCTCCTCGTACGACATGGTGAAGCCCTCTTCGTATGCACGCTCATAGGCCAGGTCGCCAAGGGTGCCGCGGACGTGTCGCTCACAGGTGAGGCGGGTCGTTGCTAGCGAAGCCGAGTCTGCGAGAGAGATGGTGAGGTTCCATACGCGCCGGGCGATGCCAATGATCCGGGCCGCGCGGCGCCCGTCCCCCGCACCGGCAATCGCGGCGGCCAGTACGTCAAGGTCGATGGCCAGGTCGCACACATTGTGCAGTTTCGCATGCCGCTGCACGGCGCTTGTGGCGCTGTGGACTGCCGCTTCAATGTCGCCTCGAGCGAGGTTGACTTGTGCCAGCTGAGACTCGGCGGCGGCACCCACAAGCTGTTCTCCACGGCGCCGGCTCTCCTGCCGAATCTCATTCGCCACTGCGGACGCCGCTTCATAGTCGCCGAGCTTCAAGTACGCGAATGACAGGCTCAGGCGTATCTGCAGCTGGAGTAGGCCGATCCAGTCATCACGAACAGGCAGCTGTTCGGCGTCGGACAGGAACGCAACGGCCTCTTCCAGTCGTCCCGTGATAGCGAGGTTGCAGCCGGTGATATGGGTGCCGACGACTGCGGCTGCCTCCGGGTCATCCGAGTTTCTGGCCACATCCGCACAGCGTCGGCCCCACTCGCCGGCCGGCTGCCAATCAGGCTTGCACACCGACAACGCGCCGCGCAGCCACAAGGCATGCACGTTGCCAGGTGCTTGGACGGATTCGGCTTCGAGGGCACGGCTGATGCGGTGTATGTGCTCCCGTGGGCTGCCGGAATGCATCCAGAGAAACCCTGTCGCGCACGCCAGGTCCAGGGCGGCATGTTGGTCGGGATGTTCCAGTGACCAGTCGACCGCGGCACGTATGTTGGCGCCTTCGAGGCGGATGAGCTGGCACCACGCTTCCTGACGGTCTGTGTTGAATGCGGCGTTGGCGTCGCGGGCGAGGCGGAGATAGTACTCGCGGTGCTGTAGTTGGGCCGCGTCTTCCTCTCCCAGTTCTCGCAGCCAGGCAGCACCGTACTCACGAGTGGTGGCCAGCATTCGGAAGCAGCCGGGCTCTGTGGGGTGCGGCAAGACGATGGACTGGTCCACCAAGCGGGCGAGAAGTCCGGGTACGGGGCTTGTGGACAAGGGTGGGTACGCACAGACCTCCTGTGCGGTCTCGGTGCGGAATTCGTCGGGGAAGACGGATAGTCGGGCCCACAGCAACCGCTCCAGCGGTTGACACAGTTCATGGCTCCAGCCGATGGTGGCCCGCATTGTCAGGTGCCGAGCCGGGCCTGTGCCTTCCCCCGCCTGTGAGCTGAGCAGATTGAGTCGAGAGGAAAGGCTCGTGTCGAGGTGGCTGTGCAACTGCTCCAGGGAGAACTCGCTCAGCCGGGCGGCAGCCAGTTCGACGGCGAGTGGAACGCCGTCGACGTACCCGCAAATGGATGCCACCGTGGACCGATTGCCGTCGTGGAGCACGAAATCGGGATCTGCCGCAGCGGCGCGCTCGGCGAAGAGATTCACCGCGTCACCGGACGTCGACAGCGGCCCGACGTACAGCGTGCGCTCCGCCGGTATGGCCAGTCGCTCCCGGCTAGTGACCAGGGCGCGCAGTTCGGGTGCTGTCGCGAGCAGATCAGCGAGCAGCGATACACAGTCCGGCAACATGTGTTCGCAGGCGTCGAGGATTAGTAGTGCGCGTTTGTCACGTGCCCAGTGGGAAAGCACCTCGAGTGGCGGCTGAGTGGTCTGGTCCACGAGCCGCAGGGCTGCCAGGGTGGCGATGACCGTCATACCGGCGGCGGGAGGCCAGGGTGAGAGTTCAACGAACCACACGCCGTCGGGGTATGCGTCCCTGACGCTGCGTGCTGCCTTCAGCGCAAGGCGGGTCTTGCCGACGCCGCCGACGCCAATGAGACTGATCACACGGCCGCAGTCATCTCCTGGTTGCAGTTCGCGCTGCAACCAGGCGAGTTCCGTTTGCCGCCCGACAAAACGGTTCGCCTGCGACGGCAGATTGCTGGGGCGGCGTCCAGGGGTGTTCTTGAGCACGCGGGACAGTCTTGCTCCTGCACATCACCCATGTACGTGGCTCTGCAGAATCGGGCATAGACGGTTCCAGTCGCACCTGATGTGGTGCGAATCGAAACAGGTAACCCACTGGTGGCTCACTTTGCTCAGATGAACTTGCCTGCAGCACTCATGCCACCTCGTGTACCGCGGGCAGGTCTGTGGGTCCGGCCATGGGTGTTGGTGGCCGGACCCACAGGGTGTCTGTCTATGGAGTGGTGTCTATCGGGTCTCCTCGGTGGTGTTGCGTCGGCGGTGGTGGTAGAGGGTGCCGGCGAGGGTCAGGAGTGCTGCGGTGGTGGTGCCGATGGTGGGGTCGATGAGGGGGACGTCGATTTCGGTGTGGCCGCAGTCTTCGTTGTTGCTGGAGTTGGGGTCGGGTTCGTTGCCCATGACCTTGGCGCAGTTTTTGATGGTGGTGTCGATGGGGGGGTTGGGGGCGAGTCCGCGGATGGTGATGATGTGGCTTTGTCCGACCTTGAGGGGTCCGCCGGTGCAGGTGAGGATCTGGTTGTTGATGCTGCAGCCCGCATCGGCGGTGCGGGCGTCGGTGATCCCGGCGGGGATGGGGTCGGTGACTTTCCAGCCGGTGGAGTCGTTGGGGCCGTTGTTGGTGACGGTGACCTGGTATTCGATGGCTTCGCCGCCCAGGACCTTGGCGGGGGCGGTCTTCTCGATGCCGAGGTCGACGCTGGACTTGGTGAAGCCGAAGTCGGCGCCGTGGTCGTTCTGGCCGGCGCCCTGCGGGGTGACGGTGATGGCGGGGAAGGGGGTGCCGCCGGTGTCACCGCTGGAGTCGATCTGTTCGTTGTCTCCGACGTTCGGGCGGGTCGGGGACCAGCCCTGAAGGACGCCGCCGGCCTGGTAGTCGGCGGGGTTGTCCATCTTGATGGTGTAGCTCTGGCCGTACTGCAGGTCGGCGGCGGCGACGTTCTTGGTGACGGTGGAGTCGAAGTAGTACTCGCCCCGAGAGTTGGTGACCGCGGTGCCGATCTTGTTGCCGTCGGCGTCATACAGATTCACCGTCGCACCCACCACCGGCTGCTCACCCGGGTCCTGGATACCGTCCTCATCGGTGTCCTGCCACACCCGGTTACCCAACTGCAACGGCGCCTGATCACACAGAACTTCCAGGTCACCGATACCGCGCGCCTTGCCGAAGGCGTCGTTGAGGAAGAGACCGTCGGTGTCATCGCTGCTCTCACCCGTGAAGCGGTTGATCCACCGCACACCACTGCCCGTCTCGGGAATGGGGTCCATAGCGGTGAAGGGCAGCTGCGTCTCCACCTTGGACAGGGCCAGGCCACCCGAACTGATCTCGTGGTGAGCACCCATATTGTCGCCGGGGTAGAACTCCTTGGCGGCCGGGTTCTGCAGCGCGCTCGGTTCGCCGCTGTTTTCGGGTGTGGCGTTGTTTTCGCAGCCGCCATTGGCGTCCAGGCGGAAAGTGCCGTTTCCGTCAGAGCAGGCTCGGTTGATGTCACCGCCTTGGTATGCGGACGTTGCGGGCCAGGCAGGGGCGTCGGATGGAGGCAGCTTCCAGCCAGCGATGTCGGAGAAGCGATCGGCGAAGCCGACGACCATGTCACCGTTGGCTTCGAAGACAATGTCGGAGAGCTCTGGCTGCGGGTTCTGAATGTCGGTGTGGCTGCAGGTCTTGCCGTCCTGGGTCGCGGGACGGTCATCACTCCACGGATACCATCCCTCGCCGGAACAAACAGTGTCGGGCAAGGAGTCAGCGGTGTAGCCCCCGCGGGGATAGTTCAGCGGTTCGTCCATGACGGTGCCGGTGAACCGGTTCGTGGTGGGGTCAAAGACCTGTACGGCCGCCCGCATGTCGTCCGGTCGGCCGCTGTCTTCTGCTGAGCAGACACCGCCGACATAGACCTTCCCGTCGTGGATGCCCAGGCCGTAGGGACGCCAGTCGTCGTCGGCGCAGCCCGGGTCGGGGATTCGGGGGGAGGCCTTGGGCGCGTCGGCACTGCTCTGCATAGCGTCGTAGCGATAGAGCCTGCCGTCGTGCATGTTGACGACATACAGGTCTTTACCGTCCGGGCTGACGTCCAGGTCACCCAGCGACTCCTTGCCCACCGCCGGGATGAACCCCGCGTCCATCTCGACATCTGGGTTGTGGGCCGTGGTTCCAGGGTTGGGGACCTGGGTGAACAGCTCGGTTTGCCCCGTGGCGGGGTCGGTCCGGTAGATCGCGCCCGGACCACCGGAACCGTACTTGGTACCCCGCTTGGCATAGGCCGCAGAGAAGAGCTGCTCGGTCACCTTGTTGTAGCCCAGACCCCATACGGTCCCAGTCTGTCCCTCCGTCGCCAGCGTGGTGATCTGGTTGTACTTGCCTCGCGCATCGAAGGGGAAGGACGTCAACGTGTGGCTGCTGTCCGGGGCCGGATCATCCGGCGGAATTGTGGGGTTCTGGCAGACGGCAACAAGCGTGGCGTTCTTCTGGCAGTAGTCCTCTGGGCTCCAGAACGAGGTCGTGACCTCCGCATTCTTGCCCCCGGACAGGTCTACGAACTCGACGTTCGAGGACAGCACGGTGGGATCGAGCAGATCAGTCCGAGGTGAAGCGTGGCCGGGGAAGTACACCTTCGCATCCGGGTTCTTCACCTCGATCCGGTACCTACCGCCGGACAGGCTGCTGCCCGGGCGCAGTTTCACCTCGCCGTTCGCGTCCGTGGTGCCGGTGATCGAATTGCCATCGTCATCGGTCAGCACGACCTGAATCCCGGCCCAGCCGGGCTCCAGCAGTTTGTCCCACCGGCCGTCCGCGTTCACCTCCCGCACCACACGGACCGCGACCTCACCGTCCCCGGGATCAGCCCACGCCAGGGACCCCACCGACACCACACCCGCCGCCGCCAGCGACGCCGCTAACGCACTGGATAACGCCAAAGACATCCCGCCGACCCAGCGCCGGCGCTTCCGTTGCTCCATCACCAAATCACTCCCATGACTGGACACGTGTCTGCACCGCGCCTGCACGCAGGCGGAGACGCATTATTAACGATCAACATCATCCGCTTATATGACGAATGGGCGGGCTGAACAGGTGACCGCTCCCCCGATTGCGTCACCGTGGGAGTGAAGAGAGGTGCTCCGTAGCAGGCGAGCCGTCCAGCTGAAAGGGCGGATATCTCGGTCTTGCTGCACTTGAGAGGAAGACACGACCATCAGGGATCCCAGAGAAAGACGCGCTGCTGTCCAACCGGCGCGGTTTCCTTGCCTTTAGGGGGCCCTTCTGCGGTAGACAGACCACCACGAAGACTCTTCTGGCGGATCCCCGTCACGTGCCCTACTTATTGCGAGAGGTTATCCATGCGCATTGCGTTTGGTACTCGTCCTCCATTACGCCGGCTGCTGCACAGTTCACGGGCCCGAGTCGTGGCCGCAGCGCTCGCTATCGGACTGTCCTGCGGCGCCTTGGCCTTGACAACCACCGGTGGAGAAAGTAACCGGCCACGCTCCGTCACGTCATCAGAGGCCCAGCAACTGGCCCTGGTACGGTTCACGACTTTTGAGGAGAGTCCGAACACAGTGACCGTGACGATCGACAACGGTGCGGACTCGTATGTGCTACGTGGGCTTATCGACTACCGCACCCACCGCGCCGTAGCGTCGTTCGTTGCAGGGACGGCAGGGCCGAAGCCACAAAAGGGGCTCATCGCCTGGGACGAAAGTGGTCTGGCTGTGGCCATCGGGAAGCGGGTGGCACCCACCTCTTCAGAGATCGCGCAGATCGTCCGAGCTGCTGCGAAGGTTCCGAGCGGACATTGGTCGCCACGTCCCTACTCGGCATATCCCTTGGACATCGCGCTGCGCATGATGATGGCGCTGGGATCGGATCGACCGGACAACGCTCAGCTGCTGGCGCAGTCCGGGCCCCGCTACCTAGGGGAGAGCACCCTGCGCGGAAAGTCGTACGCGCGGTTTTCCGGGCCGCGGCCCCAGCCTCGGGGTAGTGGTGCGCCCGGATCACAACCGCGGCGCAAGGGACCCTCTCCGCTCACCTACTGGGTCAGTGAGAATGGGGAATTGGGCCGCTTGGAGATTAAAAGTCCGACTATGGAACGGCCGGTCACCGTGGACTTCACCGGTCGTGCGGCCCGCGTGAAGGTGCCGGGGCAGCCGTGGCGGGAATCGTCTCCTCGGCGTAAGTGAGCGCAGACGTCAGCGATTGGGGAGGGGCAGGTGAACCGCCCCTCCCCGAGGCCACCATCAGCGACGAGGCTCTGGCAAGCGGTACGCCGTCACATCAACTTTCCCCGGCAGGCCCAGCGCCGGGCGGGCGGGAGCATGGCCCGCATGGCCCATGCTGGGCTGCGCCGGTGGAAGCGGGACATCGCGGAAGGAGATGCCAGGCGGAATCTCACCGATTCCCTGCAGCTGGCCGAGCGTGCGAACAGCACTGTCCGGCGCCGAGCATTTGGTCATGGCGCGAGGCAACTGACCCGGGCTGGTCGGGGTTTGGCCATTGTCGAGGTAACAGTTACCTCCGGTTCGAGCCGCCAACATGACAAGGCCCACCTGGTCGTCGGCCACTGCGTTGTCCTGGATGCGATTGCCGAGAACTTGATACCCCTGCTCATCCCGCAGGACGAAGGCGCCTGCGTGATTGCCCTCGACGCGGTTACGTTCGAAGCGGTTGTTCCTGCCTCCACTGATGCCGACGCCGATACCGAAGCCACCGTCGGCCTGTTCGGGGCTTTGGTTGTCGTTGTTGTCTCGGATCGTGTTGCCGATGAATACGGCATTGTGCTGAGGCCCCAGGGCTTCCAAGTTATTGGAGAGCACCGTCATACCCACCCGGTTGCGACGGACAGTGTTGCCGAGGAAGTAGAGGTCCTCCGATGCGTTCGTGACCTCAATGCCGACCGCATTGTGTTCGCTCAGGTTGTTCCGTACGACGGTATTGCAGGGCTTGCACTGACCAACGTAGATGCCCGAGTCAGCATGTCCGGAGCCGTAGGAGTGCTCGATCACACCGTCCCGGGCGTCGAAGGCGTAGATGCCGTAGAGCGCGTTGTTGTTGGCCGTCACGTAGGAGGCGCGGAAGCCGCGCAGGGCCGGGAACTTGGCGGTGTCCAGAGGGTCGTAGTCTGCGCCGCCGGCCCCTGCTCCTTGCAATGCTCCATCGGTGACGCCGGTGAAGAGCAATCCATTGGCGAGATGGTTGCGTACTGTCAGGTTTTCGACGACCGAAGCTGCTCCGGTGACCGTGATCCCGTTGGCGCGCCGGAACTCGCCGTCCACCACTACTTTTGAGCGATTGGTTCCGCGCAGCACAATCCGAGGTTTACGAATGGTGACGCTCTCTCGGTATACACCCGAAGAGACCAGCACCATGTCACCCGATCGAGCGGAGTCTACTGCCTTCTGAATGGACGGGAACTCGCCTGGCACCCGTAATACCGCAGGCGAATCACCCCGTTCCGGTCGGTTGTCAGAGCCTTGCTGACCGCAGCCTGCCAGCCCAAGGAGGGCGGTTAGCAGGCACAGGAGAAGTGCCATGGAAGCCGGTAAGGATTTCCAGGCATGAGAAGCACGGCGTTTCGTGGCGAAGAGTCGCATAGGGCCTAGGTGTAGCGTCAGGCACGCCGCAGCGATTCACGATCGCATTCCCCTGTCCTCGTGTCCTCATGAGGCAGTGCTATTGGCAACCTTGCATATCTTTTGGGCCGAACCTTGGAGTGACGGTGATCAGCATGCCCTCTGATTCCCCTCCGCCGACCCGACGTTCCATGCTGGCTGCAACGACTGGGCTCGCCATTCTCACGGCCGGCTGTGCAGCGGGGGCGCATCAGGATCGGTCGAACATGGCCGAGGAACGCGGTGCCAGAGCACCGGAAGCTGACAAGGCACTGTCCCGTCAGCGTGGCATCAGCGGCCCCCAGCCCATGCACGCCGCCGTCGCCGCCTACGATGTGGCACCGCGCCTTCGTGGCTCGACCGGTGCCAAGGCTGTGCGCAGTGGCCTGGCTCTGTGGTCGGCGCTCCCACTCCCTGAAGGCATGACCTATACCGTGGCGTTGGGCCCGGCGCTGTATCACAAACTTGGTCTTCCGACACCTCCTCTGTTACGGAAGATCCCGAAGTTCCCCCATGACCGGATCGACCCGGACAACAGCGATGGCGACATCCTGGTGCAATTATGCAGCGATGATCCGGACGCAATCCGCGACGTCCTGCGACTGCTCGCCAAAGCATCCGCCAAGATGTTTACGCCCCGCTGGCGCGAATATGGGTTTCTTCCTCCGGCTTCGAAAGGTGAGACCCCCCGTAACCTCTTCGGCTTCAAGGACGGGACAGAGAACCCGACGCCAGCCGAAGCAGACCGCTGGGTCTGGCATCCCGACGGCGGCACCTACCTGGTCTACCGACGCATCCACATGGATGTCTCCGACTTTGCCGCCCTTCCACGCACCCGTCGAGAAGCTGCCGTCGGGCGCGACCTCGTCTCCGGAGCACCACTCGGGGCTTTCCGCGAGCACGATCCTGTAAATCTGTTCGCCAAGACCCCGCAAGGCCGCTACCTCATTCCCGCCGACTCACATGTGCGCCTAGCCCACTCCCGACTCGACGGCGGAGCACGCATGTTGCGTCGTGGCTACTCATATGACAACGGATCAGATGACCGTGGCCTCCTCTTTCTCGCCTACATGCGTGACCCCGCCCTCTTCACTCGCGTGCAAGAACGCCTCGACAAATCGGACGCGATGAGCAGGTTTGTCGAGCACCGAGCCTCGGCGGTGGGCTATGTCCTGCCCTCCCCCGTAATCAAGTGGCTGCCGGGCGGACAAGAAGCTTCTGGCACCCACCCAACAGCCATGTGATGTGAAGCCGTGCCAGAAGTACAATCCCCCGGACCGCACGAGGCGTTGTCCTGTAACTGACGTCAGCGCCCCTGCCTTCAATGCGATCGATTCAGCCCGGGCGAGGACCGGGCTCCGCGTGCCCAAGTCCGCTCACAGCCCCTGACTTGATCGACTCCGAGGCTGGCAATTGGGACGTTGGCCAACGGTTCGAGATGGGCCCGGATATCGATCAACCGCTGGCGGCGGGTGTTGGCTTCATGCGGTCGACGGCGCTGCCCGCTGCAAACCCGCCGGCAACTCCCCTGTTCTGGAGACGGGGTTGGAGGCCAACGCGACCCGCATCCGCATGGAGCGAGCGATGCTGGGACACTGGACGGGTCCGCGCAGTTGGTGCGCAGTTGGTCGTGTGCAGCGCGGAGCGCTCGCCGGGACTTCAAGCGTACGGTGGCGGGGATCGCCGGATGCACGCAGTCGGGCGCCGGCGTGGTCGAAGTGCCGCTAGTGCGCGGGTTGTTCACGGTGTCAGAGATAGAGGGTGTGGCGGTGCATCGGCTTTTTGGTGGGCGCGAACGCGCGCTGCTGGTTTACTCGACGGACTTGCGCGACTCCTGTTGAAACGATGTTGCACAGCAGTTGCCAGGAGCAGGCATCTCAATGCATGCCGGCTTCTACTCCGCTGGGTTTGGGCGGAACCTCTCTGAGAGGGAAGTCCGTACGCTCCAGGGGAGGTTCTGCACGTGGCCGACCCGCTCCATCACTTCATGGGCGAAATTCATCAGTTCTGCACAAAGCGCTCGGCCGGGGAACCTCAGCCGAGCGCTTTGCTGGTCTGCCCGCTGTGCAGCAGGCACTTGTACGGGACAATCTCGCTTGGGGCGACCGCCGATGTCCCGCTTGCAGCGGGACTGGCTCATGTCCCAGATGTTTGCCCTGCCGCCGGATCTGGCGGCCACTCCCCCACCTAGTTAATCCGGCTGGGTGGGATTGTGCTGATCCTTTATCGAATCTTCCACAGCTGGGAGTTGGGCCAAACGATCCGCAGCACGTGCTGGCACCGAGCACGGTGCAGAAAGGGTACGGCTGGGATCGGTGACGCCGGATGGCGCCGAGATTTCGTCAGGGCAGCCCGGCGCCTTACGGCACGAGCGGGGGCATGAGGCGGCCATCATCTGCGACCAACGGCGGCACGAGGCCGCCGTCACCGGCCGGCGGCACAAGGGCATCGTCACCGGCGGCTGCCGACGGCACGAGCGCCAACTGCACGTTCTCATTCGGGGGGCACGTGACCGGGGCCGGGTGGATCAGGAGCCCCACGACACTAACCGTGTTCCCGCAAACGTCGATGGGAATGTTCACCGGCGCCTGGAGCACGTTCCCGGAGAGGATTGGCCCATCAGCAGCAGTGGCCCCTGACGCGCCGCCCAGGATCAGCGAGACCGAGGTCACTCCCAGCGCTGCTGCCGTCTTCATCTTTCGCACGAATTTCTCCCAGATCTGGTTGAGCACTTCTTCGCGGGCTGTGCGGTGTTCCGCTCGAAAGGAATCGAGCAGGCATACCGTGGCCAAGGCGGCCATATTTCGTCAGCCTCACAGAAGAGACCTGGGAGAGCAGATCATGACGGCAGACTGCATGGCGCATTGACGCCCTTCCCTCGATCGTGGGTGAGAAGCCGCACGGACCAGTCATGGGCACGCAGACGTTCGAGTATTTAGGCCGCCTTGCCCATCCCCTCCCGGCGCCTTGCTTCTGCTCATGCGGGGTGGGTGACACCTGTGCGCGCAGCATGCGCTGGGCCACTCATGGGGCGGTACGGGGAACGCCGCGGGTTTTCCAGTCTCCTTAAGGCGAGTCACGTACATCACAGCGCATTGTCGAGACGTCGTGCATCGTCGACCGTGTCGTCTTCCGCCGGTCAGGTGTGCGCTTCCGAGCAGGTGCTGACTGCCGGGACCTTCTGGGACAGCGTCAGTCCAACTCTCCCTGAGCAGGTTCTCCGTGATATCCACTGCTATTCGCGTCGCCCGGGTGGGCAGCGCGGCCGAGCTGGCCGCGGCGGCCCTCATGATGCTGGGCTTCCCGGCGCTCATGCTGGCCGCGCTCGT
>NZ_JBVKCZ010000067.1:0-28087 GCF_055634335.1 Streptomyces sp. NPDC111802
TGACGAACTACCCAGTGTCACCAAGGATGAAATCAGCCCAAACCGACCATCAGCGGGCTGCTGACCAGCAGAGTTCTGCTAATTCACTGGCATTGAGCGCACAGGGGGGCTTGCCACAAGACCCGGGTCACGGCGCAGAATCGTCGGCCGATGCCACAACCTGCGGAAATGGGGCGCGACGTGCGTGTGGTGTTGTCGACGTATGGGGGACACGGTGATGTCGAATCAATCGGCCGGGACAGTGCACTGGAGCACGGCTGCCTCGGAGGTATCGCACATGAGTGAGCGGTACGTGTTGGATCTTCAAGACGTGGACGAGACGCAGGTCGCGGTCGTTGGCGGCAAGGGAGCACACCTGGGCGGGCTGTCGCGGATCGAAGGCATCCGCGTGCCGGGCGGCTTTTGCGTGACGACGGATGCCTTCCGGCGGATCATGGCGGAAGTGCCGTCGATCGACGATCAGCTCGACCAGCTGTCGCGCCTCAACCCGGACGACCGGGAGGCGATCCGCACGGTCAGCGCGCGGATTCGTCGGACCATCGAAGGGATTGCCATCCCGGGCGATCTCGTGGCGGCGATCACCCGCGCGCTCGCCCGGCTCGGCGAGCAAGCTGCCTACGCCGTCCGGTCCAGCGCGACGGCCGAGGACCTGCCGACGGCCTCCTTCGCCGGCCAGCAGGACACGTACCTGAACGTCGTGGGGCCGACGGCGATCCTCCAGCACGTCAGCCGGTGCTGGGCCTCGCTGTTCACCGAGCGGGCCGTGACCTACCGCCAGCGCAACGGCATTGACCACCGTACGGTCCAAATGGCCGTGGTCGTGCAGCAGATGGTCTTCCCGCATGCGGCCGGCATCCTGTTCACGGCCGACCCCGTCACCGGCAACCGGAAGGTCGCCACCGTGGACGCCGGCTTCGGCCTCGGCGAGGCCCTGGTCTCCGGCCTGGTGAACCCGGACGTCTTCAAGGTGCGAAACGGCGAAGTCGTCGCCAAGGCGATCGCCGCCAAACAGCGTGCCGTTCACGCCCTGCCGACCGGCGGTACGCGGGAAGTGGCGATCGACTCGCAGCGCCAGGAGCAGCCGGCGCTGACGGATGCTCAGGTCGTGCGGCTCGTGCAGCTCGGGCGGCGGATCGAAGCGCACTTCGGCCGCCCTCAGGACATCGAATGGTGCCTGGGCGATGACGGCTTCCAGATCGTTCAGAGCCGGCCGATCACGACGCTGTTCCCCATCCCCGAGAGCGGCGACCAGGAGAATCACGTCTACGTCTCCGTCGGCCATCAGCAGATGATGACCGACCCCATGAAGCCGCTGGGGTTCTCCATGTGGCAACTGACGGCCATGGTGGCGATGCACGAGGCCGGCGGGAGGCTGTTCGTCGACGTCACCCGGCGCCTGGCCTCGCCCGCGAGCCGCGCCGGCCTCCTGGACCTCATAGGGAGAGGCGATCCGCTGGTCAGGGACGCTCTGGAGACCGTCCTCGACCGCGACGACTTCGTCCCGTCGCTCCCGGACGCGGGTCCCGGCGGGCCGCCGGCCGGCGGTGCGTCCGCCCCGATCGAGACCGACCCGGCCATCGTCACCGAACTGATCGAGCGCAGCCAGGCGTCCATCGCCGCCCTCGAGCGCGAGATCCGGACGAAGACCGGACCGGCGCTGTTCGACTTCCTGCTGGAGGCCTTCGAGGAGCACAAGCGAGTCCTCGGTGATCCGCAGAGCATGCGGGTGATCATGGCGGGGATGGAGGCCACGTGGTGGCTCAACGACAAGCTGCAGGAGTGGCTGGGCGAGAAGAACGCGGCCGACACGCTCACGCTGTCCGCCCCCGACAATGTCACGTCGGAGATGGGGCTGGCGCTGCTCGACGTCGCGGACGTGATCCGCCCGCATCCGGAGGTGGTGGCGTTCCTGCAGGGCGTCGAGGACGAGGGCTTCCTGGACGAGTTGCCGAAGCTCGCGGGCGGAACCGAAGCGCGCGACGCCATCGAGGCCTACCTCGACCGGTACGGCATGCGCTGCGTCGGCGAGATCGACATCACGAGGCCACGGTGGCGCGAGCGCCCCACCACGCTCGTGCCCGTGATCCTCGACAATGTCAGGAACTTCGAGCCGGGCGCCGCCGAGCGGCGCTTCGAGCAAGGGCGACAGAAGGCTCAGAAGAAGGAACAGGACGTGCTGTCACGCTTGCGGGCCCTGCCGGACGGGGACCAGAAAGCCGACGAGGCCAAGCGGATGATCGACCGGGTCCGAACCTTCATCGGGTACCGGGAGTACCCGAAGTACGGCATCATCAGCCGCTACTTCGTCTACAAGCAGGCGTTGATGGAGGAGGCCGAGCGCCTCGTGCAGTCCGGCGTGCTTCCTGAGAAGGAGGACATCTTCTACCTCACGTTCCAGGAACTCCACGACGTCGTGCGTTCGAACCAGGTAGATGACCAGGTCATCCAGCAGCGCAAGGACGCGTTCCGGTCGTACCACGCGCTCACACCGCCCCGGGTGCTCACCTCGGATGGTGAGGCCGTCACCGGGGCGTACCGCCGCGACGACGTGCCGGCCGGCGCACTGGTCGGCGTGCCGGTTTCCGCCGGGACCATCGAGGGACGGGCCCGCGTCATCCTTGAGATGGCGGAGGCCGATCTCGAAGCGGGCGACATCCTGGTCACGCCCTTCACGGACCCCAGCTGGTCGCCGTTGTTCGTCGGAATCGCGGGCCTGGTGACGGAGGTGGGCGGCCTGATGACCCATGGCGCAGTGATCGCCCGGGAGTACGGCTTGCCTGCCGTCGTGGGCGTGGAGCAGGCCACCCGGCTGATCCGGGACGGGCAGCGGATCCGCGTGCACGGAACCGACGGGTACGTCGAGCTCCTGCCTTGACCGACCGCACCACCCGCGCCTGCACTGAGACAGTCGCGGGTGACGCGGTCCGAAGGCCCCGGAAAACGCCCGGCACCGAGTGCTACGGCGTCGTGGGTCCTGCCGGCCGCCACCAGGCGGCGGAGGCATCACGCAGGGTGTTGGTGCCGCAATGCACCTCACCCATACCGAGGTGGTACGTGTACCAGTCGTCGATGTACGACACCTTCAGGCCCGCCCGCACGTAGGCCGCTGTGGCGGCTTGGGTGAAGATGTCCTTCCCGCCGATGACAGGGCCCCATTGGCGGGGAGCAAGGTAACGGTCGCGGCTGAGGAGGATGCCGTTGACCGCGCCGGGCACGTACGCGCTCGTCGCGGCGGTCGCCCGTGCGGCCGCGGCGGAGTCGTTTCCGTCCCCGGCCAGCCACCGCTGCTGGCCGTGCTTCTTCACCGCGTCCAGCAGGGGCGTGTTACCACCCATGCGTGTCAGTCGCGGCACGGGGACGTCCTCCCCACCCTCCGAACGGGCCATGGAGCCACGGGTGTAGAGGGCCGGCACGCGCACGATCTCGTGTTCGGTCACGCCGGTCTCACGTTTGAGGGTCTCCAGATTGGCGGCGATCCGCTGGGCCGCCAGGGCGTTGTCGGCCACCAGGTGCCGGGAGGCGAGGGCCTGGTCGATGGTCTCCGGCAGCGGTGGGGCGCCTCCGAGGCCCGGGACGGAGAACATCTTGGTGCCTCCATGACCCGCGCGCTGGGCGTCGCGCAGCAGTTGCAGCCCCGCTTCGGGGTCGGCAACGCCGATCCGCCAGCCGCGCGGGGTGTCGGCGGGCAGGAACTGCACGAATTCGTCGACATGCCCCACTTCCAGCCAGGAGGTGTCCAGGAGCAAGGGGTCCTGCAGTCCCTGGGACTTCAGCAGCGTGCGCATCGTCGCCGAGGGCCGCTTGCCGCTGTCCTTGCGCCAGCCCATGATGATCCGTCCGGCCGGGAACGAGCGGCCGTTGTGGACGTACGGAGGGATGGTCTCCAGGTTCCCCATGGAGTTGAGCGACCAGTCCGCCGGTGCCGACCTGTCGAAGGCCTGCACCACTGCGATGTCCCGTCCTCGCACCTTCTCGAACAGCTCCCGACCGGCCTCACGATCCGGTTGCGCAGAGCGCAGCATCACACGGATCACTCGCCGGCGCCCGTCCGTTCCGGTCATGCTGACGTAAGCCGGCTCGACGAAGTCCTGCGCCCAGGGGTCGCCGTACTTGTCGAACGTCACGAGCGGCCGGGTGATGCCGGCTTTCTCCACTTCGCGCTTCAGGTCGGTGACGAACTTGCCCTGCAGCCCGCTCCAATCCGCGTCGCGGCCCACCTTGGTGACCATCACCTGCTGGGTCTGCTGCAGATGGTGGTGGGTGAGCAGTGGAGCGACGCGCAGGGTGACCGCGTCGGATGTGGTCTGGTCGCCCACCGCCACGGTCAGGCGGATGACCGTCCGGCCGTCCCACGTCCGGGTGTCCCGGATCACGTCGGTGGCCTCGACCCCGAACTCCACGCCGGAGCGCAACTCAGCGGCCGACAAGCTGGTCCGCGGCGTGATCATGACCCAGTTGTCCGCACGCTTGACGTAGACGCGGGTGTACTTGCCTCCCGTCATGACCTTGACGCTGCCCTTGGCGCCCGACGGCAGGTCCCGCATCGGTACCGAGCGGATACGGGCAAGGTCGGCGGCGTCAGCCGAGCCGTTGACCCGGGTGTCGGCGGCATCGTTGCACGCGGCCAGCTTGGCGTCGGACAGCGGTCTGCCGCCGGGTCCGGTGACCGGGCAGCGTTTGGTGTCATCGTCGATGTTGGGCAGGTAGACCGCTCCCTGGCCCAACGACCAGGCGTCCTCACCGGTCGAGTCGGTGCCGCCGGTGACATCGACCCGCCCGTCGCGGTTCACATCAGCACGGAGATCAGCGCGTGCGGCCGGCTCCGCAGCCGAGGCGGGTGAGAGCGGCGTGGCCAGGACGCTCCCGACCGCGGCGAGCGCGAGGACCACGGGCCCGGCGGGGTTCGTACGTATACGTCTGTGTGAACGCACAGCGTTCCTCCTCAGTTGGGGGGTGCACCGTGCAAGAGACGAAACGAGCGGCTGTGCGTTCACTGTGCTGACAGAACGTCATAGCGGGGTCTGACGGGATCAGTCCCTGCAGGCCGGTACCTGATCTGGCGTACGTTGCCGAGCCGACGGGCGTGTGGACGAGCGCCCGGGGCGCGCTGCTACGGCGCCATCTCGTACGCCCCGGACAGTGCCTCGACACGTTCCCAGACCCGTCCCGAACGCGCCTCGTCGACGACGGGACGCCGGACGGCACCGAGCGCCCAACGCTGCTGATCCTCCGTGGCGGAGTCCTTGCCATGCAGTTCGACGGCGAATGCGGAGAAGTCGCGGACGAGGACGGAGAACAACTCGTCGAGCACGTCCTCGTCAAGGTCCGTCAGACGGGCCTGCTCCAGGATCAGCTGGCCGTGCACCACCAGCGCGAACAACTGGCCGACGGCGAGAAGGAGATCGAGGTCGCGGCTCTGCTCCTCGTCGGGGGCTGCGGTGGCGACGAACTCGCACAGGGCGTCGGCCTGCTCCCGGAAGCGGGCGACGTTCGGCACGGCGGCGTATGCGTCGTAGGCGGGACGCCAGTCGTGGAAGCGCACGGAGCCAAGGCCACGTGCCGGTCCCTGCTCGAAGAGGAACGCGTCGTCGGCCGCGTCGAGGCGGGGCGGCACGGGCGCGAACTCGGCCGGGTTCAGGAGGTGGTTGCGCATGAACTTGAGGATCAGCGCGAGGTTGACGTGCACCGTGCCCTCGAGCTTGGGCAGCCCCCGGATCTCGACGGCGGCCTGCGCGAAGTAGGTGTCCTTCTCAAAGCCCTTGGCGGCGATCACGTCCCACATCAGGTCGATGACCTTCTCGCCCTCCGTGGTCACCTTCATCTTCGTCATCGGGTTGAAGAGCAGATAGCGGCGGTCGTCCGGCGAGGCGGAGCGGAAGTAGTCCACGGCGCGGTCGCTGAACAGCTTCATGCCGACGAGGCGGACGTACGCGTCGGCCAGCTCGCGGCGCACGTGCGGGAAGGCGGTGACGGGGCGGCCGTACAGGATGCGGTTGTGCGCGTGGGTGACCGCCTCGTACATCGCGTGCTCGCAGATGCCGATCGAGGCGGTGCAGAGATTGAACTTGCCGACGTTGACGGTGTTGAGGGCTGCGTCGAAGGCGGCGCGGCCCGTGTGCAGGACGTCGTCCGGGCCCACCGGGTAGTCCGCGAGGCGGAACTCGCTGACGTACTTCGAGGAGTCGACGACGTTCTTCACGAGGTGATAGGCCGGGTGGCGGCTGTCGGCGGCGAAGAAGACGTAGCCGTCCGGGCCCTCGATGTCGGTGCGTCGGCCGAAGACCGAGACCAGTCCGGCGGCATTGCCGTTGCCGATGTAGTACTTGGAACCCGTCGCCCTGAAGCCGCCGTTGCCGTCCGGCGTCAGCAGCATGTCGGTGGAGTAGATGTCGGCGCCATGGGTCTTCTCGGAGAGGCCGAAGGCGAACACCTCGCCCTGGGCGAGGAGTTCCGCCGCGCGGGTGCGAGCCGCGGCGTTGTCGCTCTGCCAGACCGGTCCGAGACCGAGGATGGTCACCTGCCACGCGTACCAGTAGTCGAGACCGTAGAACCCGAAGATCTCGTTGAGGGCGGCGATCCGGGCCGTGTCCCAGCGCTGGTCTTTGTGTCCGGCGGCGGAGGCCGGGGTGAGGAAGGTGGCGAACAGCCCTTCCTTGGCGGCGAACGCGAGGAAGTCGGCCAGCCAGGCGCGGGAACGGTAGTCCTCGATGAGCCTGCGCTTGCCGCGGTCCTCGAACCAGTCGACGGTGGCACGCAGCAACCTGCGGGTCTCGGGGTCGAACCGCGCGGGGTCGTAGGTGCGCGGGTTGAAGAGGAGGGGGTCGGCCATGGAGGTCCGCCTTCCGAGGGTTGAGGGTGAAGGGTGCGGAAATGAAGGTCGCGGGGCGCCGGCGGCCGTGACGGTGGTTGGCGGTTCAGGCATGCGGGGGTGACGTGCCGAGACGGCGGAGGGTGGCGAGTACGTCGTCGAGCCAGGCGATCGTCATCCGCTCGTACGCGATGCCGCCGCGCAGCACGACATGCTGCAGCTCCTGACCGGCGTCGAGCGGGGTGGGGGCCGCAGAGCCGGTGAAGTCGCGCAGTTCCCCGGCGAGATAGTGCGCGAGCCGGTCACTGTGCACCTGGCGGTGCCGTTCGACCTCACGGATCAGTGCGGACGGGTCGTCGAAGGCCGCGCCACGGATCTTCACGGCGAGGTCGTGCCGGATGCTCTCGGGTTCGATCGGTTCGTGCAGCCACTGGGAGAGGGCGGCGCGGCCGGGGCCCATGACGGAGTACTCCTTCTTGTCCGGCCGGCTCTGCTGCGGCAGCCCGCGGACGGCGAGCAGACCATCGCTCTCCATGCGCTTCAGAACGCGGTAGATCTGCTGGTGCGTGGCGGTCCAGAAATAGCCGATGGACCGATCGAACCGCCGGGCCAGCTCATAGCCGGTACCCGGCTTCTCCAGCAGGGAGACGAGGATCGCGTGCTCGAGCGCCATGCCTCCGATCTTTATATGCAACTCGTTGCATAGCCAAGGGGAACTGCCCGGGTGAGACAGGGCTCACGCGGTGCGGCCGACTCTCCGCGACCGTCCTGGTGGGCGGGTCCGGCGGAGGCGCCGGGCCGCTGGGGTGGCATAGGAACTCCCTATATCTCGTGCTGACTTTTCGTCTTTGCCTCTTTTTCTCTTCCGGCCGTACGGTGAAACAGCTCGACGAGGTGCGAGGTGCTCACCGCGATTTCTCCGAAGATTCGCGCTCTGCGCACGTCGATCTCTATTCCGCTCTATTTCGTCGGGCGGACAATTACGCGATCGAGAGGACCGGTGGCATGACCACGATGGAGAACGGATCAGGAATGCGAGAACTCAAGGGAAAGCGGGCCCTGGTCACGGGCGGTACTCGCGGAATCGGAGCGGCCGTCGTGCGCCAACTCCTTGACGCGGGTGCCGAGGTGCTCACGACTGCCAGGTCGGCGACGAGCACGGCGCCCGAGGGGGCCACCTTCGTGGCGGCCGACGTGCGGACCCAGGCCGGCGCGGAGGCGCTCGCCTCGGCCGCGCAGGAGGTGCTCGGCGGGGTGGACGTCCTGGTCCACAACGCGGGCGGGGCGCAACCGTACAAGGGAGCTTTGGCCATCCCTGACGAGGTGTGGCAGGACGCGCTGGACCTGAACTTCCTGGCATCGGTGCGGCTGGATTCGTTGCTGGCACCGGGGATGCGGGAACGGCGTTCGGGGGCGATCGTGCACGTCTCCTCGGCGGCGGTTCCCCCCCACGCCACCGCCGTTCCTGCACTACACGGCGGCGAAGGCGGCGCTGGAGAACTACAGCCGGGGACTGGCCGCGGAACTGGCTCCGTTCGGGATCCGGGTCAACACCGTGTCTCCCGGCAGGACCGCCACCCCCGGCGGCGAAGCGACGCGGGAACAGTGGGCGCGCCTGGACTCGGGGCCCGGCCAGGCCACCAACACCCCTCCGTTGGGGCGCGACGGCCAGCCCGACGACATCGCTCAGGCGGTGCTGTTTCTCGTGTCCGACCGGGCCGGCTGGCTGACGGCGAGCAATCTCGTCGTGGACGGCGGCGAATTCCCCAGGGGTTGACGCCGACGGAATTCCGGAACGCCGGTTTCAACGAAAAGGAATTCAGCGGCGTCCGTCCGCTTCCTCCGCTTCCTTCCCGGCCGTCAGGAAACCGGCGCGAAGAAATCGGCCTCGGACCAGGTCTCCTTACGCAGGAGTTCGAGCAGGGCCGTCTCCGCCGGACCCGCGCCATGCCGGACCACGGCGATGACGGGCTGGGACACGACCGGGAACACCGGGCGCGCGAGGTGCTCGTAACCGTGGGGCACCGCGGAGGCCGGGACGAGCGTCACCCCCAGCCCGTGGGCGGCCCAACGCACGGCCGTGGCCGTCTGAGACACGCGGGCGACCGTGGTCGGGGTCAGGTTGTTGTCCCGCAGCACGTTCATCAGCACGCCGTCGAGCGCGCTGTCACGGTCGAACCTCACCCACGGCTCCCCCGCCAGCTCGCGCAGCTCGACCCGGTCCGCGGCGAGCAGCCGGTGCCCGGCGCCCACCACCACGACGAACTCCTCGTCGCCGAGGTGGTGGGCGTCGGCGGGGCTCCGCTCGCACGCCGCCATCAGCGCGAGGTTCAGCACGCCACGGCGGCACAGCCGGTCCAGCTCTGCGTAGCTCGGCTCCTCGAAGACGGTGGCCTCCAGCCGCGGGAAGCGGCGACTGAGCGCGCCCAGCGCGCCGGGCAGTTGCCGCGTGCCGAAGCCCATCTGCACCGCGACCACCAGCTCGCCCACCAGCTCGTCGGCGCCGGCCCGCGCCGTCGCCCTCGCCCGCCGCACCGCGTTCACCGCGACCTCCGCCTCCCGCAGGAACGCGCGACCGACCACGGTGGGCACCAGTCCGGTCGGCGTGCGGGCGAACAGTTCCACGCCGAGTTCCCGCTCCAGGCCGCGGATCTGCTGGGACACCGACGGTTGAGCAACGCGCAGCAGCTCCGCCGCCGCCGTCACCGAGCCCTCCTCGGCAACGGCCAGGGCGTACTCGTACTGACGAAGGCTCATCGGCGCCCGTCTCCTTCCTGCGGTGGACCGCGGTCCACCGTTTGAAATCGTTGTAGAAGCAACTCGGTTCCGCCGGCGGAGATTCCCGTGGACACGGCCAGGTCGGCCGCAGACCGACTCACGGCTCCCACCACCATCCGCTCCCGTCGATGTCCTCGACCTGCTGAAGCACATCGACGCCCGTGGCCGCCCAGCCGGCACGCCGATGCCCGGTGCGGCGGCGACGCTGCCTGCACCGCCCGGTGCCAGGCAGCCCGCCGCCCAGCCGTCATCCCGAGCGGACCCCGGCCGTCTCCGGCAGATGCAGGTACTCGCCCCGGAACCGTGTACGCAACGCCCGATCATGTGTGACGAGGACGATTGCGCCCGGGTAATGGGCCAGCGCGGCCTCCAGTTCTTCGACCAGCGCGGGGGCCAGGTGGTTGGTCGGTTCGTCGAGCAGCAGGAGGTCGGCGGGCTCGGACACCAGCCGTGCGAGGTCCACGCGGCGTCGCTGGCCGTACGACAGCTCGCCGATGCGCAGCCGGAGCTCCGCCGGGCGGAAGAGGCCGAGGGTCAGCAGGGCCTGCGCGTGCTCGTCGGCGGAGCCCACGCGGCCCAGCGCGAACGCCTCCGTCACCGTCAGGCCCGGCGGCCACGGCGTCTCGTCCTGGCGTAGATGGCCCACCCGGCCCGGCACCCGCACCGAACCCTCGTCGGGCCGCAACTCACCGGCGAGCAGCTTCAGCAGCGTGGTCTTGCCAGCGCCGTTGGGGCCGGTGACCAGCAGTCGGCCGGACGTGCCGAGGGTGAGGGAGGTCAGGTGAATGCGGTCTCCCACGCGTACGTCCGACAGTTGTACCGAGGGGAGCTCCGCCGCTGAGGCATCTGCGCCGGCCCCCGCCGTCCCGATGCGCGCGGTGAAGGTCAGCGGCTGCGGTGGCGGCGCCACCGGGTTCGCCGTCAGCCGGTCGACCCGTTCGCGGGCGTTGCGGATACGGGCCATCGCGCCGTGCGCCCGGCCGCGGGCCCGGAAGCCGCCATGGCCGAAGTTGGCCAGCGGGGCCTTGCGCGGGATGCCGTCGAGACGGAGCGCATGCCCGGCGGCGAGCCGCCCGTTGCGGGCCAGTTCGGCCCGCCACTCCTGGTACTCCTGGAACCGGCTGCGGCGTTCCGCGGCCTTGGCGGTGCGGTAGCCGGCGTAGCCGTCTCCGTACCGGGTGACGCTTCCCGCCTCGGCCTCCAGGATTGTGGAGGTCAGGCGCTCGAGAAACACTCGGTCGTGGGTGACCACCAGCACTGTGCCGCGGTGTGCCCGCAGCTGTGCCTCCAGCCACTCAACGGCCTGGTCGTCCAGGTCGTTCGTCGGCTCGTCCAGGAGCAGCAGTTCCGGGCGGCCGGCGAGGACGGCGGCCAGGGCCAGCCTGGAGCGCTCGCCGCCGGAGAGGGTGCCCAGTCGTCGGTCGCGAGGGAGGGAGGGCAGGGCGAGATGGTGCAAGGCGAGATCGACGCGATGGTCGGCGTCGTAGCCACCGCGCGCCTCGTAGCGCTGGAGAAGGGCGGCGTACGCGGCCGGCGCCGCCGGGTCAGTGCCGTCGCCGAGCGCCTGCTCGGCCCGGCGCAGCTCCACCTCCAGTGCGCGCAGGTCCGCGAGGGCCAGGTCGACGGCGTCTGGACGGTCGCGGTCGGGGGCAGGGGGACGGTCTGCGGCAAGTAACCGATGCCGTCGGCGGCAAATACGGTCAACTCGCCGCTGTCCGGGCGTTCCTGGCCCGCGATGAGCCGCAGGAGGGTGGACTTGCCGGAGCCGTTGTCACCGATGAGCCCGGCCTTCTCGCCCGGCTTCGGACTGAAGGAGACCTGGTCGAGGACGGTACGGCCGGGATAGCGCTTGGTGACGTGGTGAAGGGTGAGTTGTGAGCCACGCATGACCGGGTCCCTCCTGGCCGCGGGCGCCGGATCGGGTGGATGAGAGGGCACGTTCGGGCGCGGCGACGGCGGAGCACTGCTCTACGCCATCGGCGCCGGCTTTCTCACAGGGAACCCATGTGCAGGACGGTACGACATGACGGAAAGATTGGCGAGACGATACGTCTCGTCGCGAAGGGCAACAGTCGGCGGGCTCGAAGGTCCACTTGATCACCGAGCGGACCGGGGCTCATCTCGATAGGCATCTCTGCTGCGACCACCCGTGAACCATCGGTGCGAACGCCAGGCAGAACACTTCCCCGTCTTCGTCGGAATTGCCGACCTGCGCGTTCGTGTGCCTCGGGGAAGCGACTCCGAGGCACACAGGCCTCGGCGTCAGCGGGTTCCGAACGTGTCCAGGCGGATGTTCTCCGGGTCGGGTCCGCTGCGCAGCCCCGTGTCGAGGGCGTCAATGGCGGCCACCTCGTCGGGTGTGAGCATGAAGTCGAAGACGTCGAAGTTCTCCGCGCTGCGATCCGCCTTGACGGACTTCGGAATCGCGCACCGCACGTGCTCGAGATGCCAGCGCAGGATGACCTGCTCCGCCGTCTTGCCGTACTTCTCGGCGACCGCTGTGACGACCGGCTCCTCCAGGGCGCTGCGGCCGCCGGGGCGAAGTTCGCGCGCAACGCAGGAAGGCGGTGCCCTGCTCCGACTGCACGGAGGTCACCGGATGCACGGCCTGGGCGCGCTTGATGTGGTCCACTGTCGCCTCGGACAGGCCGATGTACCGGGCCTTGCCCGCGTCCACCGTCAGAGTCGATGTCTGCCAGTCCCCCAGCTGTCCGGCGACGTAGGCGTCCCGAGTCGATAAGTTGACGAAGCCACCCCCTCACCTTCAGCTCCGCCGGACCAGAGTTGAGTACGGGTGCTCATGCGCACCACCACCAGCCGCGGCACCCTGCACCCATGACCGACACCCTTTCACCCCCGGAAGGCCGGCGCCCCTGGTCGCGCAGAACACGCCTGGGCGTGGACCTCGCCCTCGCGATCCCACTGTTCTTGCTGGAGACCGCGTGGCTCGTGCTGGACTGGATATACGGCTTCGGCCTGGAGGTATGGGCAGCGCAAGGCGACCAAGCACGGATCGACGCGGCCGGCCTCGCGCACATCGGGCGGGTACGGATGCTGCTGATCGCCGTACTCATCCTGGCAGTTCTCGCGGGAGTCTTCCGTGCCCGCTGGACGGTGATCGCACACCTGCTGGTGGCCCTCCTGACAGGCGGGGTGATGGCGGCCGCCCAGCAGGAGTGGGACAGCAACCACTCGCGGTCGTCGGCTTCCGCTGACAGGCACTTGCCTCGCGCGAGCCTCGGCTGACCGCTCGGCCCTGCGGTTGAGGTCACGGTCGTGGTACGCCTCGCGGATACTTCTGGCCATGCAACCACGGTGGCCGAAAATGTGTCTCTGAGCGCATGGCACGGTCGCTGCGGAGGGGGTGAGGCTCCGGCGGCACGCCGGCCATCAGCCTGGGGGGATGGAATGAAGGCATGGGAAGTGCCCGGATACACCGAGTCGCTGGAACTCGGGTCGGGGGCGAGTGGGCGGGTCGTGCTGGCCGTCCACGAGGAGACCGGTGTTCCGGTCGCGGTGAAGTACCTCAGCGAGTCACTGCGCACCCGTCCGGGCTTCGTGTACGACTTCCGGGCGGAGGCTCGGCTGCTCGGCGGGCTTGAGAGTCCGTACGTCACCGGGTTGTACGAGTACGTGGAGAGTCCGCACGGCGCCGCCATCGTGATGGAGTTGGTGGACGGGGTCTCCCTGCGGACGCTGTTGAGCCGTCAGGGTCCGCTCGGCCCCGAAGCCGCGCTTGTGATCCTCAAGGGGTCGCTGCTCGGTCTGGCCGACGCCCACCGCGTCGGTGTCGTCCACCGCGACTACAAGCCCGAGAACGTCCTCGTCGTGCCGGACGGGTCGTCCAAGCTCGTCGACTTCGGGATCGCGGTGGACTCGGGCACCAGCGCCGGCGTGGCGGGAACCCCTTCCTACATGGCCCCGGAGCAGTGGACGGGCGCGCCGGCCTCCCCGTCCGCCGACGTGTACGCGGCCACAGCCACCTTCTTCGAGTGCATGACAGGGCACAAGCCGTACTCGGGCGACAACCTCGCCGAGCTGGCGCTGAAGCACGTCGACGCGCCCGTCCCCGTCGACGAGGCACCCGAGGCGGTGCGTGAGCTCGTACGTCGCGGTCTGGCCAAGGATCCGGCGGAACGGCCCGCGCAGGCCGAGGAGTTCGTGACGGAGCTGGAGGCCGTCGCGGGCGCCGCCTACGGATCCGACTGGGAGGAACGTGGCCGAGGCCGGCTTGCCGCGCTGGTGGCACTGCTGCCCTTGCTGCTGCCATCGGCCCGCAGCACCCCCCGGACCACCACGGACACCGCACGCACGGTTCTGCGCCAAGTGCCAGGCCGTCCCCCGGCGCGATCGTGGCTACCCGGCAGGCCCGGAATGCTGGTGTCAGGTGCCGCCGTGCTCCTCGGAGTTCTCCTGACCTACGGAATCCCGTACACCCCCGGGGCCGCCGCGCAGCGAGCGGCGCAGGCCCTGGCCACGACCAGTGCCCAGCCCGACGCGGAGCCGACCGGGACCGCCGCTCCGACTGCGTCGGACCCTTCGTCCCCGTCCCCCTCCCCCTCGTCGTCCCCGACGCCCACCACCTCGGGCAGTCCGTCGTCGTCGCCCGGCGAGTCACCCTCGGGCCCGGAGGCCACCGGCATCGGGGAACCCTCGGCCTCCGCCACCTCGGCCGGAGGTGGGGTGACTACGCCACCCGGCGACCCCGAAAGCACGGTGACGTCGACGCCCCCCTCCCCCGCCGCGCCCGCCGTCAAGAACGTCACCGTGTCGGCCTTCCGCCAGACCGGCTCCACGACCGCCGCCGCCACCATCGGCGTCACCACGGACGGCACGGGGCCTGTCTCCATCACCGTCTCCTGGTTCACAAGCGGCACGGCGGGACAGCCCGGCGCTCCCGACGGTGCGTCCCAGACCTTCACACGAAGCGGCGCCACCCAGTACTCGATACCCGTCGACCACACCTTCCAGAACAACGGCTGCTACTGGTCGGTTCAGGCCACGACCGACCCGGGAGCGGCCGGCGGAGGTGCCTCTCAACAGCTTCTGACCAGGCAGTGTGACATCCGATGACCGCTCAGAACGACCGCACTCCCGCGCCCGCCGAGGACAGTGAGCCGACGCGGGTCCTCGTACCCGACGAGGATCACGAGCCCACGCGGAGCCTCGCACCCGCCGACGAGCGCGCCGCCACACTCCCCCTGGGCTCCAGCAACGAACCCGACTCTGCTGGCGCCGAGTACAGCGCCACAGTGCTGGCCAGCCACTGGATACAGCGGCCCCGACCGGACGACACGCTCGTCGCGCAGCCCGCCCCGCTGACGCGGCCGACGCCTCCGCCCGACCGCGTCGAAGGCACCGTGCTGCGCTTC
Source organism: Streptomyces sp. NPDC111802 (assembly GCF_055634335.1). Lineage (NCBI taxonomy): Bacteria > Bacillati > Actinomycetota > Actinomycetes > Kitasatosporales > Streptomycetaceae > Streptomyces > Streptomyces sp. NPDC111802. The sequence continues at coordinate 14,959 of NZ_JBVKCZ010000067.1, forward strand.
GGCCCGGGGGTCACCGCCGCCGCGCACCGCATGCACCGGACGGTCCCCGACGTACCGGCGCCCCCGGCACCCCCTCGCCGGCGGCTGCGCAGACACGCTCTGCCCGCGCTGGTGCTGTTCTGCGTCCTGGCGTTCCTCGCCTGGCAGCGCCTCGCGCCGTCCGTCGAGGTCAGCTCTGTGGCGGTCACGGCCCAGCCGACGGTTCTGGGGTGCGACGACACCACGGACATCGTCGGCCTCGTCAGGACGAACGGCCGTGCCGGCACCCTCTCCTACCGCTGGACCCGCAGCGACGGCACCGCCTCCGAAGTCCTGCGGGAAGTGGTGGTCCGCGGCCAGAGACAGGCACGTCTCCACCTGTTGTGGACCTTCCAAGGCGGGGGTCACCGCACGGCGCGGGCCGAGCTGCAGATCATCTCGCCCGCACACAGCAAGGTCACCACCCAGTTCACGTACGACTGCCGCTGACGACCCTCAGGAAGCTTCTCGGCGCACCGCGAGACCTGGCTACGTCAGCCACCGTCAGAAAATGAGTGATCGCCCAAGCATGCCGAGAACCACGACCGCGAATCACGCATATGAGATGTGACGGTGGAAACCCGGGACTGAAACCCCCTGAACGCGCGGAGGGAGTTCGATATGAGCCAGGTCAGGACGAGGTCAGATCTTCCTCAGCCGTTGCGGATCGTCGGTTCCACGCTCCGCCGCTTGCCCGGCGTCGAGCAGGTGGGCAAGGTCGCCGACGGTGCGCTGGACTGGATAGGAGCGGTTTCTCCACGCGGGCGCCGGATCGCGGTCTACACCGGGGCCGGAGTGCTCGGCGTGGCCGGGGTGGTGGAATGGCCTGTGGCTATCACCGGCGCGGCCATTGCCTGGCTGACGCAACCGCATGCCGGACAGGGCGCGGCGGAAGGGGCGGGCCAGGAGGACAGGGCCGGAAACCCCGAGCCTGACACCGCGCAAGACGACAGGCAGCCTGCCGCGGAGCCCCGCTCAGAGCGCTACGGCCCCGGCGACCGTCTGGCTCCCTCCCACTTCCACCATGACCGCCCCGATCACCCGGCGCATGAGCAGCCCGCCAAGATCGGCGACCCCGCCACGACCTCGGCACTCAGGCAGGTCGCGGAAGCCTCCGCACACCACGACGAGCCAGGGGGTCGGGCGCGCTAGCAGGGGATGTCGGCGCCGATTCAGTCACCACGGCAGACGGGCGGTACTGCTTCAGGGGCGCTTGAGGCCACCGGCACCGCCCCAGTTCTCGGTACCGGTGACCATCGAGAGGCGAGCGGGAAGAGCAGCAGGAGGACCGAGTTGATCAGTTGAACGCGTCGAGTGTGAGGTAGGCCTGACGCGGATCGCCGTCATGGACCAACGACTCGTGATGGCCCACGTCGTCGAAGGCGAAGGCGTATGCCTTGCCGTCGGCCATCTGCGCGTGGATCTTGCGGGCGTAGTGGTTGGTGACGGTGTCCCTGTAGAAGGCGTCGGCCGTGGAGTCGGGCTGGTTGGGGTTCACCAGCAGCGTGGAGCGGTTGAACCCGGCACACAGCGTGCGCGAGATGGGGCCGCGCACCAGGTCGTTCGGTGCGTCGAGCCTACGGTGACAGCCGAAAACAGAAGAGGCGTCGGGCTTCTCGAAGCTGGTGACAACGGTGCCGGCGCTGTTGGTGAAGTTCATGACGCCGCCGGAGACCCGGCCGTAGTACTTGGTGTTGGGCTGATCGGCGAACGGCGTGACCGTCAGCGTCGAGGACGAGTACTTCTGCCAGACGCGGTTGATGTAGTCGTCCATGACCGACGCGGGGAGTGCGCCCGTCTCCAGGCCGTACGGCGGTGACAGGGCCCGCAGGACCGTGCCGTCGGGGCGGGTCTGGATCAGGTTGGCCCAGCCTCCCGGCTGCCCCCTGAGTGCGTTGAAGAAGCCGTTGTAACCGCCTGGCTTGAGCCTGCCCGTGCTTACGGTGCTGCCGTCCGCCCGCTGCACTCCCACCGCGTACGGCGCGGAGAACATGTCGACCTGTGTGCTGTTGATCCACAGGCCCGAGTCGTTGAGTGTGTACTCCGACCAGTTGAACAGGATGTTTCGGTTGGGGTCGGTCGGATTCTGTACGGCGGGCTGGACCAGACCGCCGGTGGTGAGCTTGAACACCAGTTTCTGGCCGTAGGAGAAGTACACCCGGCCCGAGAACTTAGGCATGCGGATGGTCGTTGACTGGCCTGCCGCCGGTCCCGGGATCGCGGCGTCCGGCGCGGGGGTCGGCGGGTTCCCGCCCGCGGGCCAAGGGTGGAACGTGCCGCTGGCGTCGGCCCATCCCTGGCGTCCGGTCGACAGTTCGGTGCCGAGGTTGTAGATGTACACCTGCTCGCCTCGGGCCGAGTTGTTGGTGATCTTCAGGGGGATCGTCGCCGGGACCGCGGCGTGGGCCGGCGCATCCACTCCGGTTGCGAGCAGCGTGCCGGCGAGGACCGCTGCGAGAGACAACCCCGCTGCGGTGGCCCGGCGTTTGAGTGTCCGTAACACGCTCTTACTCCGTTCGTCTGTGGCGATTCAGAGGTTCTGAGAGCGCTCTCAGCGTCGCGCGCTGGTATGGACCTGTCAATTGGCGGGACGTCGTCCGATCGTTGCCGCGCGCCTCGCTCGGGGAGCCGCCCGGATCCGCGCCCCGGTCACGGTCAGGCGGGGGCGCGTAGCGCCAGCAGGGCGACGTCGTCGTCGTTGGAGGCGGGGCGGACCCGGCGCAGCACCTGGTCGGTGAACGCGGTGAGGGGACGGTGGGCGAGTGCGGCGGCATGCTTGCGCAACCGGTTCAGGCCTACGTCGAGGATGTCGCCGGGCGCTTCGATGAGGCCGTCGGTGTACAGCACCAGGGTGGATCCGGGCCGCAGCACCGCTTCGGCGTCGGGTCGCGGGGCGCGTAGTCCGGTGCCCAGCGCGACGCCATGGCCGGAAGCGAGGTATCCGGCCACACCGTCCCGGCTGATCAGCAGCGGAGGGGGGTGGCCCGCGTTGGTCCAGGAGAGCTGCCAGCGGCCCTCGCCCGTCACCTCGATCCGGGCGAAGATCATGGTCGCCATGGTGACGTTCGTGATGTGCTCCATCGCCTCGTCGAGCCGTTCCACGATCCGGCTTGGAGGTTCTTGGTACGACCACGCGTAGGCGCGCAGGATGTTGCGCAGTTGAGCCATGCCGGCCGCCGCCTCGAGGTCGTGGCCGACGACGTCTCCGATGGCCAGGGCGGTGGCTCCGTCGGACAGGCGGAAAGCGTCGTACCAGTCCCCGCCGACCTGTGAGGCATCGGGCGCGGGCAGGTAGCGGGCTGTCAGCTCAAGGCCCGGAACGACGGGCATCTGCGGCAGCAGATGGTTCTGCATGGTCTCGGCGACCTTGCGCTGGCGCTCGTAGAGGCGGGCGTTGTCCAGGGCGAGGCCGGCACGGCGCGCGATGTCCTCGACCAGGGGGAGGTCCGCAGCGGTGAAGACGACGGGATTCTCGGCACGGCCCAGGGTCAGGGCGCCCAGGACTTCGCGTGTGCCGCTGACGGGTGCGATGGCCGCGGAGTGCATCCCGGTCGTGTCGAACAGGCGGCGCTGCTCGACCGCGATGCCGGAATCCGGTGCCCGACGGTAGGCCTCGGGGCCGGTCACCGTGGAGGCCACGCCGCGCAGTGCCCTGGACAGAGGCATGGGCGAGTCCTCCAGGACCGGCGGCATCGGCCCCTCCAGGTCCTCATGGTGTGTGTGAGTCTCACCGTCCGCGTGGACGACGACGGCACGCCACACCTCGTCGCGCTCGGTGATCAGATCGACCACGACCCAGTCCGCGAGCCGAGGCACCACCAGGGCCGTCAGCCGTTGCAGCGCCTCGTCGACGTCGAGCGTGGAGGTCAGTTGGCCGGTGGCTTCGGCCAGCAGGGCCAGCCGCTCCAGCTCCGGCAACACAGCGGACGGCGGCTCGGATCGTGGCTCGGGCCGTGGATCGGATTCCTGCGCCTTCTCGCGACTGTGGAAGACCACGAGCGTGCAGGCCTGGTGGTCGCCGATGTCGTACGGTGTGATCAACCATGAGATCGGCTGCAGAGAACCGTCCGCACGTGCGAAGTAGTCCTCGTCGACCTGTGCGGGGCGCCCGGCGTGAAACGCCTGCCGCATGGCGCACTGGGTTCTCGGCAGCGGCTGTCCGTGCGGCCCGCGATGCAGCAGGTCGTGCGCGTCGTACCCGAGGAGATCGTCGGCGGACCTGGCGAGCAGGCTCTCGGCGCGGGTGTTGACAGCGATGATGCAGCCCCGCTCGTCCACCACGTAGGCACCGGCACCGATGGCGTCCAGCGCCCCGGTCAGCGCTGCGGACACTTCCGGAACAGGCCCTCGTCTCCCCTTCTGACCGATCTCCGCATCCTGCGGCCCTTCCACGTCCTGGCCTCCCAGCTGATCAGTCCGGCGCCCCACCGGCCGCCGGCACGCCCGTGCCCCACCGTGTGCCCGCGCACGACAAAAATGCACGAGAGCTTCGACACCTGGGCCAAGGCAGACCAGGCTGACCAGCCCAGCCGCGATCGAGCGGTTGTTCTGAAGGCCTGTTCGTCGGCCCGTGTACGCCGGACGCCCTCCAGGCCGGCAGTCGCCTGGCCGAGTCGGATCGTGCCCCGCAACGGGCGCGCACCGGTCAATGAGCCGGGTCGTACTCCCCCATGCGGGCGGGTGGGCCGCCGGGCACCGCACGGAAGAGACCGTCGGTCACAGTGCCCGGACGTCTTAGGGATCCAGCAGTGAACCGCCGGCGATTTGCGGCAGGGGCGATCGGCGCACTGTCCGGGGTCGCGCTCGCCCCGGTTCCGTCCCTGGCCGACGTGGCAGCGCCTCGCGCGCAGGGCTGGCAGTCCGTACCGACACCCGGGAGCACTCCCGCCGCACCGCTGCGCCGCATCGCCGCCGCGGGACCCCAACTGGTGTGGGCCGTGGGTGAGGAGGGCCTCGGTGGGCCCTCCTCTGGACGGAGTCTCGCCATGCCGTGAAACGGCAACGCGTGGACCAAGACGTCGTACTGTCCTCGCCGGATGAGGTGTGGGTCTGCGGTGACCAGGCGAACGGCGGAGGCTGGTCCGAACTCGTGGCCCGCTGGGACGGGTCGTGGACCGTCCTGCCCGGGAATTACCAGGACCAGAGCCGTAATGGCCTACTCCGAACGCCTCCAAGCCTGACGGGGATCACGGCGGACGACGACGGCCCGTCCGCCGAGGTCGGTCAGCGGTGCTCGGGGTTGTCCGCGCCGGGGCGGCAGCCGGCGTCCCATTGGGAGCGCTGGTTGCCGTGCGCGGGGATGCCTCCCGCGCGCTTGAGCAGGGCAGCGATGTGCATCAGGTTCCAGGTCATGAAGGAGGTGTTGCGGTTGGTGAAGTCGTTCTCCGGACCTCCTGAGCCCGGGTCGAGATACGACGGCCCGGGGCCGGCCGTGCCGATCCAGCCGGCGTCCGCCTGCGGCGGGATCGTGTAGCCAAGGTGTTGGAGGCTGTAGAGGATGTTCATCGCGCAGTGCTTCACGCCGTCCTCGTTGCCGGTGATCAGACAGCCGCCGACGCGGCCGTAGTAGGCGTACTGGCCCTGGGAGTTGAGCAGCGAGGAGCAGGCGTAGAGGCGCTCGATGACCTGCTTGGTGATCGAGGCGTTGTCGCCCAGCCAGATCGGGCCGGCCAGGACCAGGATGTCCGCCGCCATCACCTTGTCGTACAGCCCCGGCCAGGCGTCGTTGGCGAAGCCGTGCTCCGTCATGTCCGGGTACACACCCGGTGCGATGTCGTGGTCCACGGCGCGGATCAGGTCCGTGGTCACACCGACGGCGTCCATGATGGCCCGGCTCTTGTCGATCAGCCCCTGGGTGTGGCTGAGCTGCGGGGATGGCTTGAGGGTGCAGTTGATGTACAGGGCGGTCAGGTCGTCGAAGCGGTGGGAGGCGTCGTTGGAGGGGGAGGCTGCCATGGCGGCAGCGTCTCGCTTGAAGTCCCGTTTGTCTCGGTACGACGCACCGCGGATGCCCTACCGATTCATGACACCCGGGCGCTCTCCGCGGTGCCATCGGCAAGGCATCTCGACTCGTCCACCCGGACCTGGCACCGTAATCGCACATGAAGCTGACCAAAACGGGGCAATCGGTATATTCGCTGCGCTGGAGGCTTGTGCTGGCCAGCACCACCATGCTCTTCGTCGAGCTGGCGCTCATCAGATGGGCCGGTGCCAACGTCGTCCACCTGAGCTACTTCTCGAACTTCATCCTGCTGGGATCCTTCCTCGGCATCGGCATCGGGTTCCTGATCCCCGCCGAGCGCGGGCAGTGGCTCAAACGCTGGACCCCCATCCCGCTCGCGCTTCTCATCATCTTCGTACGCACCTATCCGGTGCAGGTACGCCAGAGCAGCGGTGACGTCATCTACTTCACCGCCGTGAAGACCACCGGCCTGCCCCAGTGGGTGACGCTGCCGGCCATCTTCCTGCTGACCGCGGTGATCATGGCCGGAATCGGCAAGATCACCGCGGACCTCTTCCGACAGCTCCCCTCCCTCGACGCCTACCGCTACGACCTGCTCGGCAGCCTCACCGGTTCAGCCTCCTTCGCCGCGCTGTCCTGGCTGCGTGCTCCCTCCGTGGTGTGGGGCGTGCTCGCCGCCGCGGCGCTGCTGATCCTCGGCGGGCGCCGCAACACACTGCTGTACGGCATCCCCCTCACCGCGATGGTCGCCGCGCTGTTCCTGGAGTCGACGACGTCCGGTATCTCCTGGTCGCCGTACTACAAGATCGAGCTCAAGGCCTCGCCGACCACGACCCGGACCTACTACATCTCCGCCAACGGCGTCCCGCACCAGAGCACCGCGCCACTGCCGGTGCTGATGCGGGACAACTCCCCCTACCGCCAGGCGTACGACCAGACGCCCGGTAACCCGCACCGGCGCGTGCTGATCATCGGGGTCGGCAACGGCAACGATGTCTCGGTCGCGCTGGCACACGGCGCGGAGCGCGTGGACGCCGTCGAGATCGATCCCCGCCTGCAGGAGATCGGCGCGCAACTACACCCCGCCAGGCCCTACGACGACCCCAGAGTGCACGTCCACATCAACGACGGGCGGGCGTTCCTGGAGCGCACGAACGCCAAGTACGACCTCATCGTCCTGGCGCTCCCGGACTCCCTGACGCTGGTCTCGGGAGCGAGCAACCTGCGCCTGGAGAGCTACCTGTTCACCCGGCAGGCGTTCGAATCCGCCCGCGATCACCTGGCGCCGGACGGCGCCTTCGCCATGTACAACTACTATCGCAAGAGCTGGTTGGTCGACCGCTTCGCCGGCGACCTCGCCGAGGTCTACGGCCACGCTCCCTGCATGACGACGTTCAAGCGGAACGCGGCCGTGCTGGTGGCCGGGATGACCCCCGCCGACCAGTCGTGCAAGCAGCTCTGGCGGCCCAGCGGCCCCGTCCCGACGGCCGCGACCGACGACCACCCGTTCCCGTATCTGCTGCACCGCACCGTTCCCACCCTCTACCTGGGCGCGCTCGGTGCGATCCTGCTGGTGACGCTGCTGTCGGTACGCCTGACGGGGGTGCGCATCCGGAGCACGTCGCGCTATGTCGACATGTTCCTGCTGGGCGCGGCCTTCATGCTGCTCGAGACGAAGAACGTCATCGGCTTCGCGCTCTACTTCGGTACGACCTGGCTGGTCAACGCGCTCGTCTTCTTCGGTGTTCTGCTCTCCGTCCTCGCCGCGGTCGAAGTCCGGCGCAGGTTGCGACGCGTCAACATGCGGGTGCTCCAGATCCTGCTCTTCGGCTCCCTCGCGCTGGCCTGGCTGGTCCCGGCGCAAGCCGTACTGTCGCTGCCCTTCGTCGGCCGACTCGCCGCGGCCATCGCCCTGGCGTTCGCGCCCATCTTCTGCGCCAACCTCATCTTCTCGGACCGGCTCGCGCTGGCGCCCGACCCGACATCCGCGTTCGGCGCGAACCTGCTGGGTGCGCTGACCGGGGGCGCACTCGAGTACCTGGCCCTGATGACGGGCTATCAGGCACTACTGCTGATCGTCGCCACGCTGTACCTCGGGGCATGCGTCGCCATGCGCTTCGCCGGGCGCGGGCCGGACGGGCAGGACACGCCTGCGCCGGACGAGACGACGGTCGTCAGGACCTAGCCGGGGCGGGCGGAAGCTCGACGGACCGGCGGCGTTCGCCGCCGGTGCGGATGCCGTTCAGCCGGACGAGTGACAGACTGAAGCTCTGGATTCAGGGGTCTGCGCCAGACAACAGGGGTCTGCCCTGGCCGTCAACTCCGTCGTGCATCCCAGCGGGGATCGATCCTTTCGCTGACCACAGGGCACCTGGGGAACCGAAGGGTACTCAGAACCTCCACCCTCGCGAGGACGAGTTCGCCATGCACCGAGAATTCGTCGACATCGTGAAACGGCGGAGCCGGCAAGGGCTCCGCCGTAACGCCGATCCCGGCTCCACGTTTCGGTGGCCGTCACCGAACGACCGCCCGCAGGAAGAGTGGAGGCCGTAATACCGGGCGAGCGGATGGACGTACGGAAACCGAGTTCTGAGGGTGGTGACCCCTGTGTATGGGACCGATGCAGGTGCCGGTGAAGCGCGCGGAGGGCTGGCCGGGCAGACGGTCGTGGTGGTGGGAGGCAGCTCGGGCATCGGTCTGGAGACCGCGCGCCAGGTGCGTGCGGCCGACGGCGAGCTGGTGCTCGTGGCGCGCGACGCCGAAAGGCTCAAGCGGGCGGCGGACGAACTCGACCCGCTGAGCACGGCCGTGTTCGACGCGCAGGACACCGACCGCCTGGAGCGCTTTCTCGGAGAGCTGCCCGGGCAGGTCGACCATGTAATGGTCACGGCGGGCAGCCCGTCGTACACCCCCCTCGCCGAACTCGACCTGGCCGAGGCCGCGCATGACTTCGGCAGGCGTATCGCGATGATGCTGGCCGTGGCACGGGCGAGCAGGCAGAAGGTCAGGGCCGGTGGAACGCTGCTGTTCATCGGAGGCACCGGCGCCCGTCGGCCCGCGGTCGGGCTGGCCGTGACGGGTGCCCTCACCGCGGCGCTGCCTGCACTGACCGCCAACCTGGCGCTGGAGGTCGGCCCGGTCCGGGTCAACCTCATCGCGGCCGGGTTCGTGGACACGCCTCTGTCGGCATCCCTCCTCGGTGACCAACTCGAGGCACGGCGCCAGGAGTTGAGGACGACTCTGCCCATCGGCCGGGTGGTAGGACCGGCCGATGTCGCCGCCCTCGCCCTGCACATCATGACCAACGGCGCTCTCACAGGCGCCACGTACGACATCGACGGCGGCCAGCAGCTCATCGCACACTGACCGCCCACTGCGTTGTCCGAGGCCGCAGCGGCGGCAGCACTGCATCTGATGTCAGTCAGCTACGGGGCATTCAGCGGCCGATGTGATCCAGCTCGGTCAAGTCCTCATGGGAGAGGGAGAGTCCCGCGCCGGCGATGTTCTCGCGCAGGTGCGCTGTCGATGACGTGCCGGGGATGAGCAGGATGTTCGGTGATCGCTGCAACAGCCAGGCCAGTGCGACGGACATCTGTGTCGACTTCAATCGAGCGGCGAGCGCCGAGAGCGCCGAGGACTGAAGCGGGGTGAAGCCCCCGAGGGGGAAGAAGGGCACGTACGCGACGTCTTCGGTGGCGAGCCGGTCGATGAGCTTGTCGTCGTGGCGGTGGGCGAGGTTGTACATGTTCTGCACGCACACGATCGGCGCGATGCTCTGTGCCTCGGTGACCTGGTCCTCGGTGGCGTTGCTGACCCCGAGGTGGCGGATCAGGCCCTGCTGCTGGAGTTCCACGAGCGTCTCGAACGCCTCGGCGAGCGAGCCGGGTTGGGGGCCTTCGGCGTTGCCGAGTCGGAGGTTGACCAGGTCGAGTGCGTCGAGCCGGAGGGACTTGAGGTTGTCGTGGACTTGGCGGCGCAGATCTTCGGGGCGGCGGGCCGTGGGCCAGCCACCCTGGTCGTCGCGGGTCGCGCCGACCTTGGTCACGATGTGCAGCGCGTCGGGATAGGGGTGCAATGCCTCGCGGATCAACTCGTTGGTGACGCGCGGCCCGTAGGCATCGCTGGTGTCGATGTGGGTGATTCCGAGGTCGACCGCTTCACGCAGAACGGCCAGGGCACCCTCGCGATCGGCGGGCGGCCCCATGACCCACGGACCGGCCAGTTGCATGGCGCCGTAGCCGAACCGGGTGACGGTCAGGTCGCCCAGAGTCCAGGCGCCGCCGGGAAGAGAGGGGGTGGGTGTGCTCATCATGTTGCCTTTCGTCGTGCACTTGGGGGGGTGGCGCTTGCTGCCTCCCTGCATCAGCATTGGAGAGAAACTTCCTGTCGGGAAGTAGGCACTTGGGAGTGCGTAACCCACCCATCGGTGAGAGGTGCGATCAGTGACGACGATGAAGGCCGCCCAGAAGCGGGCTCAGGCCAAGGTGGAGTACAACGCGTTCCTGGCAGAGTGCCCCAGCCGGCAGCTGCTCGACCGAATCTCGAACAAGTGGGTCGTCCTGATCCTGTGTGCGCTGGGCGGCGACAACAGCCCTGGCCAGCCCGGTGCAGCACACGCAGACGCTCCGAAGGCGATGCGTTACTCCGAGATCTCTCGTCTTCTGGCCGGGGTCAGCCAGAAGATGCTGACCCAGACGCTACGGTCGCTGGAGCACGATGGTCTGCTCACCCGTACCGTGACGCCGACTGTCCCTGTCACCGTCACCTATGAACTGACCGACCTCGGTCTCTCGCTCCACCACATGACGCGCGGGCTCAGAAACTGGGCGCAGACGCACATGACCGAGGTCCTCGCAAACCGCGAGAACAACGAGACGGGGCAGTGACCGCTCTTCCGTGACGACTACGCCGGAAGGGCGGCCCGCGTCCACGCCGGGCCGCCGCCGACCACCGCGGGCAGCGGAACCGCCTTCGAGAGTTCCGCGGGCGCCGATCGCGGGCGCGCGGCCGGGTCGAGCCTCCGACGCCCGCTGCCGCTCGGATGCCATACTCGCGCGGCACGCTCGGTCCTCTACCCGAGCGTGAGCACCGCCTGGGCGACCTCGCCGACCGCCGCATCGGGGATCGCAGTGGCGGCCTCATTGAGGACGAGGAGCCGAGCCCGGGGGATCTCGCGCGCGATCGCCTCGCCGTTACCGACGGGGAAGAACCGGTCGCGGCGGCCGTGGACGACGAGCGTGGGGATCTCGATCTCGGACAGGCGCTCGCGCCAGCGGGGTCTGCAGTCGAGCCTGGAAAACACCATGCCCATCTGGTTGGCCATCTGGACCGCGGGTGCGGTGCCGGGCGTGCGGTCCCAGATGCGCGCGGCGATCGCACGCGCGGCGACGGGGTCGTCGCCGAGGATCTCCGCGCCGGTGGCGGCGAACTCGGCCACCGCCTCGCGGTCGGTCCAGTCGGGCATGGGATGCGTGAACAGCTGGCTCATCGTCGCCTGGTCATGGTCGGGGAGGTCGTCGTCGGGCGGGCCGGGCGCAACCGGGCGGGTGCCGGCCAGGGTGAGCGCCGAGAACGCGCCCGGATGGTCGAGCGCGGCCACCTGGGCGACCATCCCACCCACGCCGATGCCCGCGAGGTGCGCGGGCCCGCCGCCGAGCGCGTCAGCAAGGGCCGCCGCGTCGGCGGCGAGGTCGCGCAGGGTGTAGGAGGGCGCCTCCGGGTCCGCCGTCGTCGACTCTCCGCTGTCGCGCAGGTCGTAGCGCACCACGCGGCGCCCGCCGGCGGCGAGGCGCTCGCACAGCGCATCGGGCCAGGAGAGCATGGTCGTCCCGCCCGCGAGCAGGATGAGTGGCGCGTCGTCGTCACCGAACGACTCGATGCCCACGGCGATCTCATTGACGTTGACGGTGGTCATCGGATCACCGCACGACGTCGTAGGTCAGGTGCGTCGCGGTCGATGTCGAGGTCACGCTCCGCTGCACCAGCCTGCGCGGTGGGCCGCCGGTGAACAGTGGCGTCCCGGCGCCCAGCACGACGGGTGCGAGGTGCAGCGTCAGCGCGTCGACCAGCCCGGCTTCGAGCGCCGAGCCGACCGTGGCGCCGCCGCCCATGAGGACGACGTCGAGGTCCTTGCCGCTGTCCGACGACGCCGCCTCGGCGCGCTCGCGCGCGGCGGTGACGGCGTCGGGCAGACCGGTGGTGACGAACGTCCAGTCCAGGTCGGTGAGTCGCACCGACCTGGGCGGCGAGCTCGTCACGACGACGAACGCGGGCTTGCCGACCTCGTCGGCGTCGTAGCCGGTTTTGTCGTCCCAGCCGTTCGGCCCGTCGACCACGTCGAAGAGCTTGCGCCCGAGAACGACGGCGCCCGAGCGGGCGGTCGCCTCGCGCAGGATCCGGCGGTCGTCGGGGTCATCTGAAAACGCCCAGGTGTGCAGGGCCTCGCCACCGGTGCCCAGGCCGCTGTCCGGGCCGGGGTCGGGACCGGTGACGAAGCCGTCGAGGGAAACCGAGATGTCAGCGATGATGCGAGTCATGCCAGGGCAGACCCGATCCGCCGCCCAAACTCATCGCTCACACATGAAGCGCGTGCCGGAAGTGAACCCGATGGCACGACGCCCGAAGCGGCACGTAGAACGCTCAGCCTGTCGCCGGGCCCGACAGCCGTCGACGACGGCGTTCCATGCTGTTCGGACGTTGATCGGCGGCGGCCGGCCGACGTGGACGCGGGCCGCCCTCGCAGTTGAGGGTGCAGCGCCGAGAACGTAGAGCTGTTGGACGGTTGGATGTGAGTCGTCAGGAGGTGCGAGAGCCCGTGTGCTGCCCGCTGCGGTGACCCGCGCTCCTACCGATACGGTGCAGCAGCGGATCCCGTCCGGCAACGGTGTAGTCGCTACTGAACCGGCGGCGCACGATCTCGGCGGTCCTCGCGCCAACGTTCAGCACTGGGCGGGCCAGCTTGAGGCAGTGGGCCGGCATCCAACACCTGCTCCAGAAGCCGCAGTTGACCCACGTCGAGCTTGCAGCGGGGCCCGGCCAGGGCCCCAGGGCCCTTAGAGAGCGTTTGATTTGAGTTGATTGCACCTTATGTCTTAGTAGGTGCCTCGCCAGGTAGGTGTGGTCTCGTCCGTTATGCGCTTGGCGAGGTTG
>NZ_JBVKCZ010000068.1:0-27848 GCF_055634335.1 Streptomyces sp. NPDC111802
ACCAGATACGACAAGACCGCCACCTCCTATGAAGCGGCGGTCACACTCGCGTCGTTCCTGCTCTGGGCAAGATCCCTTTGAAGACGGACCCTAGTCGCGGAGCGCCACACGCTCCGCATCCGCCTCCCTCGCGGTGGACTTGGCGACCACGACGGTCCGCTGCCCGCGGCGGGTGCGCAGTCCGGTGAGGGCGATCAGCAGTCCCGCGACCGCGATCCCGGTGATCACGACCAGGGCGGGCAGATAACTGTCGAGGACGGCCTGCGGGGACGCGGGCTCCGCGGGCGCGTTCGCGGTCAGTACCGCGGTCACGACGGCGAGGAAGAGCGCGCCGCCGACCTGGACCGAGGTGTTGAGCAGACCCGAGACCATGCCCTGCTCGTGCTCGTCGACGCCGTTGGTGGCCTGGACGTTGAGCGAGGGGAAGGTCAGCGCGAAGGCCGAGCCGACCAGCAGCATGGTGGGCAGGATCACCGCCGCGTAGACCGGGTCGAGGTCGATGCGCAGGAACAGGACGTAGCCCGCGACCATCAGGGCGAAGCCGATCGCGATCAGCCGCGCCGTGCCGAACCGGTCGATGATCGCCCCGACCTTCGTCGCCGACAGCGCCACGAGCGCGCCCGCCGGCAGGAAGGCCAGCGCCGTGTGCAGCGCCGACCAGCCGAGCAACTGCTGCATGTACAGGGTGACCAAGAACTGGAAGCCGATGTAGCTGCCGACGAACGTCAACGCGCCCAACTGCGCCCGCACCTGGGCCCCGGAGCGCAGCACGCCCAGCCGGATCAGCGGGCTCGGGCTGCGCCGCTCGACGAGGACGAAGGCCGTGAGCAGGACGAGAACGGCGGCGAAGGACAGGACCGTGCGGGCCGAGCCCCAGCCCGCCTCGGGCGCCTGGACGACGGTGAACACGAGCAGCAGCATCGACGCGGTGCCGAGGATGGCGCCGGGGACGTCGTAACCGCCCTCCGTCCGTTCGCGATCGCTGCGCGGCAGCAGCTTCAGGCCCACGGCCAGGGCGATCAACGCGATCGGCGCGGGCAGCAGCATCGTGAGGCGCCAACTGGCCTCCGTGAGCAGGCCGGAGAAGACGAGCCCCATCGAGTAGCCGGTGGCGCCGCAGGTGGTGTAGATCGACAGCGCGCGGTTGCGCACCGGGCCCTCGGCGAAGGTCGTGGTGATGATGGACAGGCCGGCGGGTGCCGTGAAGGCCGCGGCCAGGCCCTTGATGAAGCGGCTCGCGATCAGCAGCGGGCCCGAGTCGACGAGCCCGCCGAGCAGCGAGGCGAGCGCGAACACGGCCAGAGCGACGAGGAACACCTGGCGCCGGCCCAGCAGGTCGGCGGTCCGTCCGCCGAGCAGGAGCAGCCCGCCGTAGCCCAGGATGTAGCCGCTGACGATCCATTGCAGGGTCGAGGTGGACAGGTCCAGGTCGGCGCCGATGGACGGCAGGGCGACGCCGACCATCGACACATCCAGCGCGTCCAGGAACATCGCGGCGCACAGCACCAGCAGGGTGCCCCACAGCCGGGGGGTCCAGCGTCCCTCGGTGGTGGGGGAGTTGAGCGGAGAGGTCATGCCGAGGACACTACATGCGCATGCATGAGATGCAAATGCATTTAATGTGGGTGCAACAAACGCGGATTTCTGCTACGGTGCCGCGCATGGCGGCGAAGAAGGCCGAGCAGGCGCTCGTGAACCAGTGGCGGGACATCCTGGCGCTGCACGCGCGCACACAGTGCGAACTGGACCGCGCGTTGCACCAACACGGCCTGTGCGCCAGCGACTTCGAGGTGCTGGACGTCCTGGCCGAGGGCTCGGCGCGAGGCGGCTCGAAGGGCCCGGGGCGCGGTTCGGCGTTCCGTGTGCAGGAGATCTCCGAGCGGGTGCATCTCAGTCAGAGCGCGCTGTCCCGGCTGATCGCCCGGCTGGAGAAGGACGGCCTCGTCGAGCGCTGTATGTGCGCACAGGACCGCCGTGGCGTGGTCGTGGCCCTCACGGCCAAGGGGAAGGCGCTGCACGGTGAGGTGCTGCCCGTGCAGCGGGAGGTGCTGACGAGGATGCTGACGAACTGACCGGCGTACGGCCGGAGTTCAGCTCCAGGTGACGGCGGAGTTCTCCCGCCACAGCGTGGCGATCGAGGCATCGCCGGTCACCTGCGGGAAGGGCAGCCTGTTCCAGAGCGACAGATACAGCTGGGCCGCCGGTCCGGCGATCTCGCAGTCCGCGGGGCCGCTGTCGCCGCGCTCGGCCGCGGGTGGCTCCTGCGACAGCCGTACGGTCCACACGGCGTCGTCCATGTCCATGGCCCGCACCCGCAGCACCCGGGGCTCGGCGCTGCGGACCCGGCTCTTGCGCCGGGCGTGGAAGGCGCACAGCAACTCGTCGACGCCGTCCGCCGCGAAGCCGGGGTCGATCACGCTCGGGGTGCCGCCGTGTGCCGTCTCCGCGTCGAAGCGGTGCACGGTCGTCTCGTGGGCCTGTCTGCGCGCCCAGAACGCGAGGGGTGACGGGGCGGGCAGGAAGTGCCAGCACCGCAGGTCGGCGGGGGCGCCGGCCAGCGTGTCGACCAGATGGCGATGCCCGTCGCGGAACCAGGCGAGCAGCTCCGCCCCGTCGAGGCCGGGCAGGCCTCCGTCCGGGTGGTAGGAGGTGTGCCCCTCGGCCACGAACGCCGCCGCCCACCGGTGCACCATCCCCGTGTGCCGCACCAGGTCCCGCACCTGCCAGTCCGGGCAGGTCGGCACCTTGGCGTCGACCCCGGCCTCCTCGGCGGCCGTGGCCAGCAGCAGACCCTCGCGGTCCAGGGTTCGAACGAAGTCGGCTGTCTCCATGGGGGTGAGTGTGCCCTATGGGCGCACGGCTCGTGCCGGAGCCCGAGGCGAGGGCCGCCGCCCCGGGACTCGACCAGCACGGTCGCTCGGCCGGGCACAGCCGATGACGATGCGTGGAGGCGTGCCGTCCGGTCATGACGGTGAGCGCGGACGGCGCGGACGACGTGCCGAACTCAGTCGGACCGGCTGGTGCGTCGTGTCGCGACCCCGATGAGCGTGGCGATCGCCGCCAGTACGGCGACGCTGGTGAGGGCCACGGGCAGGGAGAACCAGTCCGCCATGAAGCCGATGGCGGGCGGTCCGAGGAGCATGCCGCCGTAGCCGAAGGTGGAGGCCGTGGCGACTCCGCTCGGGCCGGCGAGGGTGCCCGCGCGTTCGACGGCCACCGGGAAGAGGTTGGCGAGCCCGATCCCGGTCACCGCGAAACCGAGCAGCGCGGCCCACAGCGAGGGCGCGAGCGAGCCGAGCAGCATCCCGGCCGCCGCGGTGGCGCCGCCCGCCACGACGGTACGGCCGTGGCCGAGCCGTTCGAGCAGGGCCGTACCGCTGAGCCGGCCGATGGTCATGGCCAGCGCGAAGCAGGAGTAGCCGACGGCGGCGACGCCGGGCGAGGCGTCCAGGTCCTGTTCGAGGTGCAGGGCGCCCCAGTCGGCCATGGCGCCCTCGCCGTAGGCCGTGCACAGGGCGATCAGACCGAAGACGATCACCAGGCCGCGCGTTCTGCCGTTCAGGCGGCGCGGGGTCTTCTGCGTGGCGCGTGCGGGGCCCGCGGTCGCGGCGGGCTCGTGGCGCAGCAGCGTCCGGCTCGTCGCGGCCGTCACCAGCAGCCCGATGACGGCGAGGCCCAGTAGATGCCGGGTGGGGGAGACGGCCGCCGCGACCAGTCCGCCGAGGCCCGCGCCGACCATGCCGCCCAGGCTGAAGGCCGCGTGGAAGCTGGGCATGATGGGCCGCCGCAGGGCGCTGACCAGGTCCACGGCGGCGCTGTTGAAGGCGACGTTGATGCCGCCGTAGGCCGCCCCGAAGATCACCAGGACGGCGCCCAGTGCCGGCACCGAGTGGGTGAGCGGGGGCAGGGCCACGCTGAGGGACAGCAGGACGGCACAGACGACGGTGACCTGGTGGCTGCCGTAGCGGCGGCAGAGGCGGCCGGTCATCGTCATGGTGAGCACGGCGCCGGCGGAGACGCCGAGCAGGGCCAGCCCGAGGGCGCTGGCGGAGGCGCCGGTCTGTTCCTTGACGGCGGGGATGCGGACGACCCAACCGGCGAAGAGAAAGCCGTCGAGGGCGAAGAAGACGGTCAGGGCGATGCGGAGGCGGCTGAGGTCACTGGGGGTACCCGGCACGGCGTTGTGCGTTCGGGTTTTGTTTATTGGCGGCACAAAACAACGCTAGGCGGATGCGGGGAGCAGAGCAAGGTGTTTGCCGCGGGGCCTCGCGGACCTGGGCGCTCTTCGGCGTTTGAGTCGTCCTGAGGCGTGTACCGGATGGGTATGACCCAGTCGAAGCGTGAGACAGAGCGAAAGTACGATGCTCCGTCGGCCGAGGACACCTCGTGGCTCCCGGAGCTCACCGGCGTGGACCGCATCGCGTCGGTCGTGGAGCAGGGCACCGACGAACTGGACGCCGTGTACTACGACACCGAGGATCTGCGCCTGGCCGGCGCGTCGGCCACGCTGCGGCGACGGACGGGCGGGGGCGACGCCGGCTGGCATCTGAAGCTGCCCCTGTCGCAGGACAGCCGGGAGGAGGTGCGGGCCCCGCTGTCCGACACGGTCCCGGACACCCTGCGTGAGCTGGCCCTTTCGCGTACCCGAGGGGCGGAACTGACGCCGGCCGTCCGTATCCGGTCCACCCGTGACACCCGGCACCTCGTCGACTCCGACGACACGGTCCTGGCCGAACTCGTCGTCGACGGGGTCCGCGCCCAGTCCCTACGCGGCATGCCCACACTGGCCGCCTGGACCGAGCTGGAGGTCGAGCTTGCCGAGGACACCGATCCCTCGCTGCTGGACGTCGTGGACAAGACGCTGCACAAGAACGGCATCGAGCGTGCGGACCACCCGTCGAAGCCGGCCCGCGCCATGGCGGAGACAGGTGTGGGCGGGCGGCGACTTCCGGACACCCGTGCCGAGGCCGTCGTAGGCGGTTCGGCCGGTGAAGAGGTCCTCAGGTACGTGGATGAGCAGGTGCGCAAACTGGTGGGCCTGGATCCCGCGGTACGCCGCGACCTGCCCGACTCGGTGCACCAGATGCGCGTGACCTGCCGTCGACTGCGCAGCGTCCTGCGTTCCTACCGGTCGGTGCTGGACCGCGAGGTCACCGACCCGATCCGCGACGACCTCAAGTGGCTGGGCGGCGAGATGGCCGCGGAACGCGACCAGGAGGTCCTCATGGAACGGCTCGGGAAACGCATCGGGGCCGCACCCGACGAGCTGGTCCTCGGACCCGTGGCCGCCCGGCTGAAGGCATGGAACGTCGCCCGCACCGCCGAGGCGCGTCGGCGCACCCTCCAGGCCCTGAACGCACCGCGATACCTGGCCCTGCTGGACTCCTTGGCCCGCCTCACCGAGCAGCCCCCGCTGCGTCGCAAGGCCGCCCGCAAGCCGGAGAAGGTGATGGCCAAGGCCATCTTCAAGGAATACGACCGGCTGGCCGACCGGACGGCGCACGCCCTGGAACTCACCCCCGGAACGGAACGCGACAAGGCCCTCCACGAGGCCCGCAAGTCGGCCAAGAAGACTCGCTACGCCACCGAACCGGCGCTCGCCTCGCTCGGCAAGCCCGCGAAGCGGCTCCGCAAGCGCGTGAAGGCCGTACAGAAGGTGCTCGGGGACCACCAGGACAGCGTCGTGGCCCGGGACGCCCTGCGAAAGCTGGCCCTGGCGGCGCACGCCGCGGGGGAGCCCGGTTTCACCTGGGGCCTGCTGTACGGCAAGGAGCAGGCCGTGGCCGCGGACCGCGAACGGGAACTGCCGACGGCGTGGGCCGACGCGTCGAAACCGGGCCTCCGGAAGGCGGTCGCCGGCTGACGCGTGCCGGCGGATGGGTTCGGCCAGGCTGCCGACAGCGACGACAGCCGCTCATGCCCGCACCGGCGGCCGTGCGTGCCGGCGGCCGATTCCCGACCGCCGGGGCGTCCGGCCAGTGTGCGCTCAGCGGCGCGTGACTGTCCGGGTCCCGCCCGAGGTGCGACGCTGGGACGGACAGGTATCCGCCGAGGGAACTCGGGAGGGCCACGATGGGACGTGATGTGCCGGCCCTGGTGTTCACGCGCGAGGATCGCCGTCGGTACCGGGAGAAGATGCACACCTGCCTCGATGTGCTCGCCCAGATGCTGCGCGAGTCGACCTTCGAGAGCGAGCGGCCCCAGGTGGGGCTGGAGATCGAGCTCAACCTGGTGGACGACGACGGGCTGCCTGCGATGCGCAACACCGAGGTTCTCCAGGCCATCGCCGACCCCGCCTGGTCGAGCGAGCTGGGCCGCTTCAACCTGGAGATCAACATCCCGCCGCGCGAACTGACGACCGGCGGTCCCGGAGCGTGGGAGCAGGCGATCCGCGACGCGCTCAACCATGCCGAGGACCGTGCCTCCGCCGTGGGCGCACACCTGATCATGATCGGCATACTGCCGACGCTGAGGGAGACGGACGTGGGCGAGGCCGCCCTCTCCGGCGATCCGCGGTACCGGCTGCTCAACGAGCAGATCTTCGCGGCCAGGGGCGAGGACCTGCGGATCACGGTGGACGGCGTGGAACGCCTGTCGACGTACGCCGACACGATCACCCCCGAGGCCGCCTGTACCAGCACCCAGTTCCATCTGCAGGTCTCGCCGAGGGAGTTCGCCGCCTACTGGAACGCGGCCCAGGCGGTCACGGGCGTGCAGATCGCCCTGGCGGCGAACTCGCCGTACCTCTTCGGCAAGGAACTCTGGCGCGAGACCCGTATCCCCCTGTTCGAGCAGGCCACCGACACCCGCCCGGTGGAGATCAAGGCCCAGGGCGTCCGGCCGCGGGTGTGGTTCGGAGAGCGCTGGATCACCAGCGTCTTCGATCTCTTCGAGGAGAACGTGCGCTACTTCCCGGCCCTCCTGCCGCTGTGCGACGACGAGGACCCACAGGGGACACACGACCGCGGCGGCGTCCCGGAACTGGGCGAACTGACCCTGCACAACGGCACGATCTACCGCTGGAACCGCCCCATCTACGCCGTCACCGACAGCGGCCCGCACCTGCGCATCGAGAACCGGGTCCTGCCCGCCGGCCCCACCGTGTCCGACACCATCGCCAACGGCGCCTTCTACTACGGCCTCACCCGCGCCCTGGTCGACGAGGACCGGCCCGTGTGGACGCGGATGTCCTTCTCGGTCGCCGAGGAGAACCTCCACACGGCCGCCCGCGACGGCATCGACGCCCGTCTGTACTGGCCCGGCATGGGTGAAGTGCCGGTCACGGAACTGGTGTTGCGGCGCCTGCTGCCCCTGGCCCATCGGGGCCTCGAACTGGCCGGCATGGACGAGGCCTGGCGCGAACCGCTGCTGGGCATCATCGAGCAGCGCTGCGTCAGCGCCCGCAACGGTGCCCTGTGGCAGGTGGAGACGGTCCACCAGCTGGAGAAGGCCGGCGCCGCCGACCGACTCGAGGCGCTGCGGCGGATGACCACGATGTACATGGACTACATGCACCTGAACGCGGCCGCGCACACCTGGCCCGTGGACTGACCGCCGATCAGGGGGAGTCGGCCGGGCCGGCGCTGTCTCCCCGGGCACCGGCACCCCGCCACTCCTCGGCAGCAGTCAGCGGCACAGGCAGGGGTGGTTCCGCCGTTGTCGTCAGCTCGATGCGGCGCCCCTCGGCCGCCGCGCGGAGCAGGGCGGTCATCGTCTCCAGTACGTGCAGGGCGAGTTCACCGCTCGCGCGGGGCGCCCGCCGCGCGTCCGCGGCGACGAAGTCCAGCAGACCGACGCCCCGGGCGCCGTCGGCGTAGCCCGCCGACACCGGGAGCGTGCGCCACTCGGTGCCGTCGAGCTCGAAGAGCCGTACCTCCCCGTCGAAGCGGTTGGGATCGGGGACCGCGAGCGTGCCCGTCTCGCCGTGCACCTCGATCGGAGCGGCGGTCGTGGCGACGCCGTCGAAGCTCGTCGTGATCGTCGTCAGCGTCCCGCCGGTGTGCTCCAGCACCCCGGTGACATGCGTGTCCACCTCGACCGGAATCCGCTCGCCGGCGCGCGGCCCGGAACCGATGACGCGCTCGGCACGCAGACGCCCGGCCGCCCCGGTCACGGCACGCACCGGACCCAGCAGATGGACCAGGGACGCGAGATAGTACGGCCCCATGTCCAGCAGCGGGCCACCGCCGGCGGTGTAGTAGAAGTCCGGCTGGGGATGCCAGCGCTCGTGCCCGGGCGTGACCATCACGGCCGACGCGAACTGCGGGCGCCCGATGCTGCCCGCCGCCACGGCCGCACGTGCCGTCTGGATGCCGGTGCCCAGCACCGTGTCCGGCGCGCACCCCACACCGACGCCCGCCTTCGCCGCGGCCTCCATCATGACCTGGGCGTCGACGAGTTCGGCGGCCAGCGGCTTCTCCCCGTAGACGTTCTTCCCGTGGCCGATGGCACCGAGCGCGATCTCGGCGTGCGCCGCCGGGACGGTGAGGTTGAGCACCGTGTCCACGTCCGGGCTGCTCAGCAACTCCGCCACGGACAGCGCCTCGACGCCGGGCAGCTCGGCGGCGACCGCGGCCGACCGGGCGGCGTCGAGGTCGGCGACCGCGGTGACGCGTACGGCGGGGTGCCCGACGAGCGTGTCCAGGTACGCGCGGGAGATGACGCCCAGTCCTACGACGCCGATGCGGTGCGCGTCGCCCACAGCATTCCCCTCTCGATGACGGTGCGGACGGCGGGGTGTTCCAGTACGTCGAGGCTGTGCCCCGGTGTCGTCACCACGACGCGGCCGGCGCCCCACAGCCGGGTCCAGATCGCCGGCGAGGTGACCGGCCGATGCCAGGAGTGCCACGGCCGGGTGGGATGGGTCGTGGTGGCCAGGACGTCGATCAGGTCGTCGTGGAGCACCCAGTACTGCTCGGTGTGCAGCTCGAAGTCCTCGATGCCCGCCGTGACCGGGTGCGCACGGCCGAGCTCCGTGATGTCGACCGTGTGCGGCAGGTAGTTGTCCTCCTGAACGCCCCGGCGCTCGCACGGCTCCTTGCCCGGATGGGTGGCGAACTGCCCGCCCACCAGATGGAGATAGTCGGAGGAGGCCCGGAACGAGTCCGCGATGCCGCCGTGCCAACCGGTGAGGCCGGTGCCGGCCACGACCGCCGCGCTCAGTCCGGCCAGCTGCTCGGGGCTGATCTGCGACATCGTGACGCACTGCACCACGAGATCGGTGCTGGCCATCGCGGTCGCGTCGGCGTAGACGTCGGTGGACTCCTCGATCCGTACGGCGTATCCGTTGTCGCGCAGGAAGGGCAGGAACAGCTCCGTGGCCCGGACCGGCTGATGCCCCTCCCATCCGCCTCGGACCACCAGGGCGTTCTTCCGCGTCATCTCGTCCCTTCGGGGGGCGTGGGACCGCCCCGTCGCGAATCGGCACCCTCACTATGTGCCAGGGGCGGGCGTCCCGGAAAGAGTCGCGGGACGACGCGAAACTTTCGCGGCCGAAGGCGCGTCGCCGCAGCTACTGCGGTGGGTTGCCGTGCTTGCGGTACGGCAGGTCGGCGTGCTTCGTGCGCAGCATGGCCAGGGTGCGGATCAGGGTCTCGCGGGTCTCGGCGGGGTCGATGACATCGTCGACGAGGCCGCGTTCGGCCGCGTAGTAGGGGTGCATCAACTCGGCGGCGTACTCCTTGACGAGCGCCGCTCGAACGGCCTGTGGATCGTCGGCCTCGGCGATCCGCCGGCGGAAGACGACGTCGGCCGCGGCCTGCGCGCCCATCACGGCGATCTCGTTGGTCGGCCAGGCGTAGGTCGCGTCCGAGCCGATGGACTGCGAGTCCATCACGATGTACGCCCCGCCGTAGGCCTTGCGCAGGACGACGGAGACGCGGGGCACGGTGGCGTTGCAGTAGGCGTACAGAAGTTTCGCGCCGTGCCGGACGATGCCGCCGTGCTCCTGGGCGACACCTGGCAGGAACCCGGGGACGTCCACCAGGGTGACCAGCGGGATGCTGAACGCGTCGCAGAGCTGGACGAAACGGGCCGCCTTCTCGCTGGCCCGGGCGTCCAACACCCCGGCGAGCCGCGCCGGTTGGTTGGCGACGACGCCGATGACATGGCCGTCGAGGCGGGCCAGGCCCACGACGACATTGGTGGCCCAGCGTTCGTGCACCTCGAAGAACTCGCCGTCGTCCACCACTTCCTCGATCACCGCGTGCATGTCGTAGGCGCGGTTGCCGTCGGCGGGGACCAGGTCCAGCAGGGCCGTGCCGGGTCGGTCGGGAGAGTCGGTGGGCGCCACCGCCGGAGGCTGTTCGCGGTTGTTGGCCGGGAGCAGCGAGAGCAGGTACCGCACCTCCTCCAGACACGTCTCCTCGTCGTCGTACGCGAAGTGGCACACGCCGCTGGTCTCCGCGTGCACGTCGGCGCCGCCCAGCCCGTCGTGGTCGATCTCCTCGCCGGTGACCGCCTTGACCACGTCGGGTCCGGTGACGAACACCTGCGAGGTGTCCCGCACCATGAACACGAAGTCCGTCAGGGCGGGGCTGTAGGCCGCACCACCCGCGCACGGGCCCAGCATCACGCTGATCTGCGGGATCACCCCGGACGCCCGGGTGTTGCGCAGGAAGATGCCGCCGTAGCCGGCGAGCGCGGTGACGCCCTCCTGGATGCGGGCGCCCGCCCCGTCGTTGAGGGACACCAGCGGCGCCCCGGCGGCCAGGGCCATGTCCATGATCTTGTGGATCTTCTCGGCGTGGGCCTCGCCCAGGGCCCCGCCGAAGACGCGGAAGTCATGGGCGTAGACGAAGACGGTACGGCCGTGGACCGTGCCCCAGCCGGTGATCACGCCGTCGGTGTGGGGCCTTCTGCTCTCCAGCCCGAACCCCGACGCCCGGTGCCGCCGCAACTGCTCCGTCTCGCGGAACGACCCGGCGTCCAGCAGCAGGTCGATCCGCTCACGTGCGGTCATCTTGCCTTTGGCCCGCTGGGTCGCGGTCGCCTTCTCGCCGGGTCCGCGCAGCACCCGCTCGCGCAGCTCGCGTAACTCCGCGGTCCGGCCGCGGGAGTCTCCGTGCACGTCGTTCCCCCGTCCGCGGAGGCCCCGGGCGGGCCGTCCCGTCCCGGCCCGCTGCCGCGCATCCGCTCCTCCCGACGGTAACTCACCATCAAAGTTTGCACATCCCTTGACTGAGAATGTAACTCTGTGCGAGCGTGGAATCGCAGCTGATCGCCATGCCTCTGGGGAAGGACGCACATGTCGGACCACGGCCGCACGGACCCGGTTCTCGACTGCCCGGCCGACGAGACGCCGGACGGCGAGGAACTCATCACCGCGGCGATGCGGTGGCACTTCAGCCCGGAGACCGGCTCACGGTTCTGGCTCGAGCGGGCCGGGAAACTCGACTTCGACCCGCTCACGGACGTCAAGTCCTTCGACGACCTCAGGCTGTTCCCCAACCTCGTCAACGAACTGCGTGACGTCCGCGTCGAGGAGCTGATCCCGCGCGGCCTCACACTGCCGGACGACCTGTACGGCGTCTACGAGAGCGGCGGCACCACCGGAGCGCCCAAGCGCGTCGTCTGCACGACCGACTGGATGGACCGCTGGCTCGCCTTCAGCCAGCGGCACCTGGACGCCCGCGGCTGTCCGCGTGGCGTCAACTGGCTGGCGCTGATGCCCGACGGCCCGCACATCTTCGGCGCCGCCCTGCGCGAGGGCGCGCGGCGCAGCGGCGGCATCCTCTTCACGGTCGACATGGACCCGCGCTGGGTGAAGAAGTGCATCGCCGAGGGCCGCGCCGAGGACGCCGCACGCTATGCCGACCATCTGGCCACGCAGGCCGGGTTCCTGCTGGAGACCCAGGACATCGGCGTGATGATCACCACCCCGCCGTTGCTCCAGCGCCTCGCGCAGGACGACCGTATGGTGACGCTGATCAACGAGAAGGTGCGCTACATCCAGTGGGGCGGCGCGCACATGGACGCCGACACCCGCCATCTGTTCCGCACCGAGGTCTTCCCGGGCATCCAGCTCCAGGGCGCCTACGGCAGCACCATGATCCTCGGCGGCTCGCTGGAGCGCATCGAGCCGCCCGGCGAGGACACTTGTGTCTTCGACCCCTTCGCGCCGTACATCTCCTTCTCCGTCATCGACCCGGGCACCGGCGAGACGGTCCCTTACGGCGAGCGCGGCCAGGTCGTCATGAACCACATCAGCAAGGCGATGCTGCTGCCCAACAACCTCGAACGCGACACCGCCGTGCGGATGCCGCCGCCCGAGGGGCAGATGGGCGACTCGGTCGCCGACGTCAGTCCGGTGGCGACCTTCGACGACCAGGCCGTCATCGAAGGGGTGTACTGATGCCCCGACAGGCCGCCCTGGTCGCCGAGCCGGCCGTCGGGGCCACCGGCGAGCGGCTCGTCCAACTGGACGCGTTCGGCGCCAACGGCCCCTATCGCGCCCGCAACCGCCTGACGGTGCCTGATGTGACGGGCGCGCCGCTCGCCGAACTGAGCATCGTGCCGCAGCTGTTCGTGCAGCGCGGCCTCGCCGCCCTGCGGTCGGCCGAACCGCTGCCGCCCGCCGAGCGGGCCGCCGCACTGGAGCGGGCCGGCCGGCTGTTCGCCTCCGCCACCCTCGGCGGGCTGGACCCCGACGCCTACCGGCAGTTGGTCAGCCGCTGCTCCGGACTGCCGATCTCCGTGGTCCGCGCCGCGACCGGGATCGTCGCGGACGCGGCGGCCCAGGCGGCCTCCACAGTGCTCCAGGCCCGGCCCCAGGCGGCGGTCGGCGACTGGCGGGAGCCTGCGACCCGCGCCGGCAGCGCGGTGTGGACGCGCCGCGGCAACGTCTTCGCCGTGCACGCCGCGGGCAACCACCCCGGAGTGCACGCGCTGTGGCTGGAGGCCCTCGCCCTCGGCTACCGAGTGGTCGTACGGCCGTCGCGGCGCGAGCCGTTCACCCCGCACCGGCTGGTCGCCGCACTGCGCGAGGCGGGCTTCGGCGCCGGTCATGTGGCGCTGACCCCCACCGACCACACCGTGGCCGACACCGTCATCGCCGGCGCGGACCTCTCCCTCGTCTACGGCGGCGACGACGTGGTGCGCAAGTACGGCGGGCACAACACCGTGCTGCCCCAGGGACCCGGCCGGGCGAAGATCCTTCTCACCGGCGCGGACCGGCGAGCCCACCTGGACATGGTCGTCGACTCGGTCGCGGACGAGGGCGGCACCGCCTGCGTCAACGCCACCGCCGTCCTCGTCGAGGGCGGGCCCGCCGAGGCCGCCGCCGTGGCCGACGCGCTCGCCGCCCGGCTGGCGGCCATCCCCAGCCTGCCGCCCCAGGATCCCGAGGCCGTCCTGCCCGTACAACCCCTGGCCGCGGCCCGCGCCATCGAGGCCTACCTGCTGCGCAGCGCCCGCGGCGCCACCGCGCACCTCGGCGGCGACGGCATCGTCGACGAGCTGGGCGACGGCAGTGCCGTACTGCGCCCGGCGGTGTTCCGGCTCGACCGCGCCGACGCCCCGCAGACCGGCGTCGAACTGGGCTTCCCCTGTGTGTGGGTGGCGCCCTGGACACGCGCCGACGGCGTGGCACCGCTGCGCGACACCCTGGTGCTGACCGCGATCACCGACGACGAGCGGCTCCTTCAGCAACTGGTCGACGAACCCACCATCAGCAATGTCCACGTCGGCGACCACCCCACGTACTGGATGCGGCCGGGCCTCCCGCACGACCGATACCTCGCGGAATTCCTCATGCGGACCAAGACCGTCATCCGGGACTGACCGCCGGACAGCGCACAGCAGGGGGCGACATGGCACTGAACCACGACTTCATCGGCCGCACACACGGGCCGAGCGAGGTCTACGAAGTCAGCCGGGAGAAGATCCGCGACTACGCGATCGCGACCGGCGACACCCATCCGGTCTACCTCGACCCCGAGGCGGCACGGGCGCTCGGCCACCCGGACGTGATCGCGCCGCCCTCCTTCGCCGTCATGCTCTTCTTCCGCTTCGGCGGCTGGCCGCTGTACGACCCCGAGTTCGGCAAGCGGAGGGAACCGGTGTGCGTGCACCGGGCCCAACGGGTCGAGCACCAAAGGCCGATCAGGCCCGGCGACCGGCTCGTCCAGACCACGACCGTCGACGACATGAGCGTGCTGGGCGAGCACGAGCAATGGGTGATGACCCATCGGATCAGCACGGTGGACGGCGAGCACGTGTGCACCGTGGTCAACACCATCCTCTCGCGCGGCACGGCGGACCTGCCCCGGCAGGCCCCCGCTCCGGTGCTTCAGCCCCAGGAGGCGTGACATGGCGGCCAAGGTCTCCCACGACGACATCGAGGTCGGCACCCAGATACCCGCCCAGGACATCACCGTGCGGCGCGTCGACCTGCTGCGCTACTGCGGGGCGTGCTCGGACTTCACCGCCACGCACTGGAACGAGCGGATCGCCAAGTCGGTCGGACTGCCCGACGTCATCGCCCACGGCACCTACACCATCGCCGCCGCCGTACGGGTCGTCACCGACTGGGTGGGCGACCCCTCGGCCCTGCTGGAGTACAGCGTGCGCCGCTTCACCCGGCCGGTCGTCGTGCCGGACGACGACGAAGGGGCGACCGTGCGGATCACCGGCGTGGTCGAGCGGAAGCTGGACGAGCGCAGGGCCGTGATCAGGCTGCGGGCGCGTTTCGAGGGGCTGGAGGTGATGTCCGGGGCGCGGGCCGTCGTACGGCTGGCCTGAGCCCGCACCCTCAGAAGGGGGCCGCCCGACGCGGCGGCTGATGCGACGTCTTCCCGCACAACCGGATGCACCACAGGAGGAGCACACACATGACCAGCACCGACATCACCGCGGAGCGGGAGAACCAGATCAAGCAGCTCGTCGCCGACATCCTCGAGCTCGAACCCGACGACATGACCCGCACCAGCCGGTTCAAGGAGGACCACGAGGCCGACTCGCTGCTCGCCATCGAGATCCTCGCCTCCCTGGAGAAGACGTTCAAGATCACCATCGCCCAGCAGGAACTCGCCCGCATGGTGAACCTGGAGGGTGTGTACGAAGTGGTGGCCGAGGCCGCCGCGGCCCGGCGGTAGGCGGCGGCGTGTCGTCGACCATGACACCGCGCCGTGTCGTCGTCACCGGCCTCGGCGCCGTGACCAGCATCGGGATCGGCGCCGACGAGTTCCTCACCGGCCTGCGCGCCGGACGCAGCGGAGCCGGACCCATCACCTCCTTCGACTCGACCGGGTTCGACCACTCCCAGGCGTGCGAGATCACCGACTTCGACCCGGCCCGCTTCGTCACCCGGCTGCCGCTGCGCGAATACGGCCGGGCGAGCCACTTCGCCGCCGCGGCCGCCCGGATGGCCGTGGCCGACGCGTCCCTGCCCATCGAGGACCTGCGCGCCACCCGCTCGCTGGTCTCCGTCGGCACCACCGACGGAGAGTCCCGCGACCTCGACGGACTGGCCCGGCAGGAAGTGGAGCTGGGGCCCGCGCGGATGGACCCGGTCGTGGCGCGCCGGGTCCCGGCCGGGCGGCTGTCGGTGGCCGCGGCCCGGGAACTGGGGCTGGTCGACGTCGAGGCCGTGACGCTGCCGACCGCCTGCGCGGCCGGCAACTACGCCATCGGCTACGGCTACGACGCGGTGCGCACCGGGGAGTTCGAGTACGCGCTGTGCGGCGGGGCGGACGCCGTCTGCCTGAAGACCTTCGCCGGCTTCTACCGCCTGGGCACCATCGCCCCCGAGCGCTGCCAGCCCTTCGACCGTGACCGCAAGGGCATCCTGACCGGCGAGGGCGCCGGGATGATGCTGCTGGAGAGCCTGGAGTCGGCCCGCGCACGCGGCGCTCGTATCCACGCCGAGGTGCTGGGCTACGGCCTGAACTGCGACGCCGACCACCCGGTGGCCCCCAACGAGGACAGCTTCGCCCGCTGCGTGCGACTGGCCCACGACAACGCGGGCGTCACCGCCGACGACGTCGACCTGATCTCCGCGCACGGCACCGGCACCAAGGCCAACGACGTCAGCGAGGCCCGTGCCATCCGTCAGGTCTTCGACGGGAAGCCGCCGCGCATGATCTCCATCAAGTCGATGATCGGCCACACCATGGGCGCGGCCAGCGCCCTCGCCGCCATCGCCTGCACGCTGGCCCTGCGCGAGGGGTTCATCCCGCCCACGATCAACCATGTGGAGACCGACCCGGAATGCGACATCGACTGCGTGCCCAACCGGGCGATCGACGCCGACCTCAGGGTGGTGCAGAACAACGCGCTGGCCTTCGGCGGCAACAACGCCGTGCTGATCCTGGGCCGTTACGAGCCCGACGGCGCCCGGCAGCCGCACCGGGACGAAAGGGGAGCGGCATGAACTGCCTCACGCTGCACAGGAGTTGCCGATGAGCGCGCCGGGACCGGTCATCACCGCCTGGTCGGCGGTGTCCGCGTTCGGCGTCGGACGGGAGGCGTTCGGGGCCGGCGTCCGCTCGGGGCGGCCCGTCGTCACGGCCCTGGACCCCGAGCGCTGGGCCGCGCCGACCGACCGGGCCTGTCTGGTGCCCGGCGCGGAGCCACGCGAGCTGCTGGGCCGCAAGGGCACCCGGTCGATGGACCGGGTCACCGGCCTCGCGGTCGCCGCCGTGGGCCGGCTGCTCGACGACGGCCGAGGCGGGCGCATCCCGGGGCTCGACGAGGACACCGGCCTCGTCCTCGGCACCTCCAACGGCAGCGTGAGCAGCATCATGACCTTCACCCGGGACTCGCTCACCCAGGACCGGCCCTACCTGGTCGACCCCGCCCGCTTCCCCAACACGGTGATGAACTGCGCGGCGGGACAGTCGGCGATCCGGCACGGGCTGCGCGGGCCCAACGTGACCATCGCGGGTGGCCGGGCCGCCGCCCTGCTCGCCCTCAACCACGCCCAGCGGCTGCAGCGTTGCGGCCACGCCCGCTCCGTCGTGTGCGGAGCGGCCGAGGAGTTCTCCGCGGAACGGGCCTGGCTGGACTGGCACGCGCGCGGCGAGGGCGGACCCGATGAAGGCGCCGAGGCCGCCCTGACCGGTGAGGGATGCGCGGTCCTCCTGCTCGAAGCTGGCACCGACGCCTCCGCCGGCCGATCCGCCCTCGCCGAGGTGGCCGCCGTCGAGATCGCGCTGCCCGCCGACGAGAAGGACGCGGGGCCGGTGCTCGCCGACTGCGTGCGACGTGCCCTGCGGCGCGCCGGCCTGACGGTCGCCGACCTGTGGGCCGTCGCCCCGGCGAGCACGCCCGGACCCTGCGGCGCACAGGAACGCACCGCGCTCACCGAGGTGCTGGGCGACCACCACCCGCTGCTGCTGTCCTGCACCGAACTGCTCGGCGACACCAACGCCGCGTCCGCCGCCTTCCAGATCGCCGCCCTGCTGGCCGGCGCCGAGGACGATCCGACGGCGGCCGGACGGGCGGCACTGGTCACCACCGCCGACCCCGACGGTGTCGTCGGCTGCGCCGTGCTGCGCCTCACCTGACCGCCCGCCGACACCCCTCACGAGAGGATCACCCATGGACCACGACCGGCGGCCCGTCGCGCTGGTGACCGGCGGCTCCCGCGGCATCGGCCGCGCCGTCGTACGCCAACTCGCCTGGGACGGACACGACGTGGCGTTCTGCTACCGGGCCCGCTCCGACGCGGCCCGGGAGGCAGAGAAGGAGGCCGAGGAACTCGGCGCCCGGGTCCTGTCCCGCCCCGCCGACGTGACGGACCCGGACGACGTCAGGGCCCTGGTACGGGACGTCGAGGAGGAGTTGGGGCCCGTCGAGGTGCTGGTCACCTCGGCCGGCATCACCCGGGACAACCCCGTGGTGACCATGACCGACGAGGACTGGCGACAGGTGCTGCGGATCAACCTCGACGGTACCTTCACCGCCTGCCACGCGGTGATCATGGGGATGATGAAGCGCCGGCGAGGCGTCGTCATCACCCTGTCCTCGGTCTCGGGCGTCTACGGCAATCCGCGCCAGGCCAACTACTCCGCATCCAAGGCCGGGATCATCGGCTTCACGCGGGCCCTCGCCAAGGAGGTCGGCGGCTTCGGCGTCCGCGCGAACGTCGTCGCGCCCGGATACATCGACACCGACATGACCGCGGTGCTGCGCGAGCGCGAACACCAACGTGCTGTCGACAGCGTGCCGTTGGGGCGGTTCGGCACGGTGGAGGAGGTCGCGGGCCTGGTCTCGTTCCTCGCCTCGGAGCGTGCCTCGTACATCACCGGAGCCGTCGTCCAGGTCGACGGCGGGATCACCATCTAGCGCAGCAGGAGGCCGCCATGGCGCCCGCACCGCGTCGTCCCCGTTTCTACTTCTCCTTCCGCAGCCCGTACTCCTGGCTGGCCTTCCACGACCTCACCACCCGCCATCCGGCTGTGGTGGACGCCCTGGAGTGGCGGCCGTTCTGGGAGCCGGACGCGCACAGCGAGCGGCTGCTGGCCGAGGCCGGCGGCCGATTCCCCTACACGCCGATGTCGCGTGAGAAGCACCTGTACATGCTGGGCGACGTGCGACGGCTGGCCGCCCGGCGCGGACTGGCGGTCACCTGGCCGCAGGACGTGGCGCCCTGGTGGGAGGCTTCCCACCTGGCCTATGTGGTCGCCGCGGCGGAGGGACGGGGCCTCCCCTTCATCGAGCGTGTCTACCGGGCTCGCTGGCAGGAGGACCGGGACATCTCGGATCGCAAGACGATCGGGGAACTGGCCGCCGACGTCGGAGTCGACGCCGACGCCGCCGAGCACGCGGCCGACGACGACCGCGTCCGCGCCGAGGGGGTGCGGGCGCTGCTCGACATCCATCGCGACGACGTCTTCGGCGTGCCGTTCTTCATCCACCGCCGACAGAAGTTCTGGGGGGTCGACCGGCTCGCGGACTTCCTCGCCGCGATGGGGGAGAGGGGCGAGGGGGCGGTGCCGGAGGTGCCGGTGAGCGTGGCGGCGTACGATGCGCGGTCCAGTGACCTTGGACATGCGGGGGGTTGCGGCTGATGCAGGCCGGGCGACGGGTGCGTTGGATCGGCCCGGGCCGCGGGTTCGTGTCGCTGGACGAACAGCCGGCGCCGGTCCTCGTAGCCGACTCCTGGCTGGTCGAGGACGGCCGCTCCAGGGCACTCGCGGCCCACTCCGAACGGTTCTCCACCGCCTGCGCTCAGCTGCGCCCCGTACCGCCCCGGCAGACCGCCGCCTTCCTGCACGAGGCCCTGCCCCAACTCCCGCCCGCCGGGCGCTGGTTCCCCCGCCTGGAGCTCGCCGAGGCCGACGGCACTCCCTGCCTCCAGCTCTGGATCAGGCCCGCGCCCGCGCGCGGGGACGCCGTACGTCTGTGGCTGCCGCCCGAACCCGACCGGCGTACCCGGCCCGCGATCAAGGGCCCCGATCTCCCTTACCTCGCCGACCTGCGCGAGGCCGCCCAGGCCGCCGGTGCCGACGAGGCCGTACTGCTCTCTCCCGACGGACGGCTGCGTGAGGGCGGCACCACCAGCATCCTGTGGTGGCGCGACGGCACCCTGTACGCCCCGCCCGAAGGCCCCGACGTCCTGCCCGGAGTGACCCGCGCCCAACTGCTGCGGCTGGCAAGGGAGTCGGGTGTGCCGGTCGGCTTCGAGTCACCCGTGCCCGGTGATCTGGACGGACTGGAGGTGTGGGCCGTCAACGCGCTGCACGGCATCCGTCCCGTCACCCAGTGGGTCGGCGCCGATGTGACGGCGGGCCCCGCCGGGCGGGCGGCGCGGTGGCGCACCCGCCTGGAACTCCTCGCGGCGCCACTGGCCCGGGCCGGCGACACCGCCCGCTGATCAGCCCACCACCAGCGCCGGACACACCCGTACCACCGCGATCCCGCGATCGCTCCGCCCCAGCCGGAACCGCACCTTGTCGTGCAGCACGGTGCCCGAGGCGGCTTTCCCGTCGACCAGCGGCTCGCCCGGGAACAGTGTGAAGGTCCAGCCGCCGCCCACCTCGCAGTCCGGCAGCTCGCTCCCGGACTGCAGCACCCGTGCGCCCCAGATCTGGCGCACCATCAGGTCCCGGGTGTCGACGCCGTCCACCGTGAAGGACCCGGCGTCCGCGGCCGTGATGTCGTCGAAGCTGCCGAAGTGCAGGCCGGCCGCGCCGGTGACGGTGGCCACCAGCGTCCAGTCGGTGCCCGGCGGCACCACCACCCGGCCCGCCGGCAGGGCGCGGTCGACCACATCGACCGCGCCCTTGCCGGTCTTCCCGGTCTGGTCGGCGCGCATCGCCGGATCGACCGCCCCTCGGGTGTCGAGCTTGTCCGGATCGGGCACCAGCAGGACGCCGAAGACGGCCTCGTCGGCGAACCGGGCACCCTGGAAATGCTCCCGAAGCGCCTCCACCGCACGCTCCGCTCGGTCCCAACGCGAGGCGTCGACGGCCCGTTTGAGATACGCGGCGGTCGGGAGCGGCAGCCCGGCCCGCTCCACGCCCTCGCGTACGGACTCGCAGGTGTTCCATCCCGATTCGGCCAACAGCTTGATCTGCTCGCTGGCAAACAATGCCACCTCCGGTCGGCATGTCGCGGGTGCGCGGCCGCGTTCCGCGGCCGGGATCGGGCCCGCGCCCCAAGCTAGCCGATGCGATCGCCCAGCGAGCGGGCGGCGGGAGCCTCGGGCGCGGGCGTGTCGGCGGCCGGCAGGGGCAGGGCGCGCAACGTGGCCTCGGCCTTGACCAGCATCTCGTCGTACTCGGCGAGCGGCTGTGAGTCGAGCACGATCGCTCCGCCCGCGCCCACGCTCAGCTCCTCGCGCCACCGTACGGCCGTACGGATCACGATGTTGAGATCCGCCGTGCCGGAGTAGCCGAGGAAGCCGAGCGCGCCCGAGTAGATGCCGCGGGCCTGGTCCTCCAGGGAGTCGATGATCTCCATGGTGCGCAGCTTGGGCGCGCCGGTCATCGACCCGCCGGGGAAGCACGCCTTGACGCAGTCGACGGCGCTCGCCTCCGCGCGCAGCGTGCCGCGCACCGTGGACACCAACTGGTGCACGGTCGTGTACGACTCGGTCGCCATGAAGGCCGGCACATGCACGCTGCCGACCTGGCAGATCCGGCCGAGGTCGTTGCGCAGCAGGTCGACGATCATCAGGTTCTCTGCGCGGGTCTTGGGGTCGTTCTGCAGGGAGGCGCGCAGGGCCTCGTCGAGCGCGGGGTCCGGGTTGCGCCGGGTCGTGCCCTTGATCGGCTTGCTCTCGACCGTCCGCTCCGGGTCGATGCGCAGGAAGCGCTCGGGCGAGGAGCAGAAGACGGAGAGCTCGCCGAGCCGCAGCAGCGCCGCGTACGGCGCCGGGTTGAGCCTGCGCAGCCTGCGGTAGTAGGCCAGGTCGTCGACCGGGGCCGGCAGACGCAGGCTGTTGGTCAGGCAGATCTCGTAGCTCTCGCCGGCGTGCAACTGGCGCTGGGACGCGGTGATGTCGGCCAGATACTGCTCGCGGGGCCGGGCGAGCCATCGGGTGACGTCCGGGTCGGCGGCGGTCGGGACGGGCCGCGCGGCCGCGGCGTCGGGGATCGTACGGAGCACCGCGGCCGTGCGCTCCAGCCACTCCTCGGTGCCGGCGGCGTCCGACGGCTCGGCGAGGCCCACCAGATAGGTGCGCTCCTGAAGGTGGTCGATCGCCAGGAAGCGGTGCGCCCGCAGCCACATGGCGTCCGGGGCCGGGGCGCGGTGGGCGTTGTCGGCGCCGGTGTCGGCCTTCAGCTCGTAGCCGAAGTAGCCGACATAGCCGCCGGTGAGGTCGAACGGGAGGTCGTCGGTGCCGGTGACCTTCCGGCGCAGCCGCGTGTCCAGGACGTCGAATATGGTGCCGTGCTCCAAGTAGGGGATGCCGCCCGAGGGTTCGACGATCACCGACGCGTCGCCGACGCGGTAGGTGAGCACCTCGCCGTCGGGTCCGTCGGCGTCGCCCAGGAAGGAGAAGCGGGACAGTCCGGGCTCCACATGGGCGCTGTCGAGCCAGAACGCCCGGCTGCTGCCACCGTGCAGCACGGTGAACGCCGCCTCCGCGTCCACGGCCCGCTCCAGGCACCGCACATGGGCGCGCAGAGTGGGCGCCGTGGTCGCGGGACGGGGCGCCGGGGGCTGGAGCGGGGCAGCGGTGCGCCGGGGCGGAACGCGGCGTCCGGGACGGGCCGCCAGCGCCAGTCGCCGGAAGTTCGCGACCAGTTCGGCACCGTACTGCGTGCTGATCGACTCGGGGTGGAACTGGACGCCCCAGCGCGGCAGTTCACGGTGGCGCAACCCCATGATCACACCGTCCTCCGCCCGCGCGATCACCTCCAGCTGCTCCGGCAGCGGCTCGGCGACGCACAGCGAGTGGTAGCGCACGGCGGTGAAGCGGTCGGGCAGTCCGGCGAAGACGTCCCGGCCGGTGTGCTCGACGGTCGTGAGGTGCCCGTGGCGGGGCTCCGGCGCCCCGGCCACCCGTGCGCCGGCCAGCAGACCGATGCCCTGGTGCCCGAGGCAGACGCCGAGGACGGGCAGGTCGGTGTGGTCCAGCAGGGCACGCGAATGCCCGAAGTCCCGTTGTCCCGCCGGATGCCCGGGGCCCGGTGAGATCACCGCCGCGTCGAAGGCGTCGACGTCCAGCCGACTCCAGGCCGGGTCGTCGTTGGGCACGACGGTCGGCTCGCTGCCGTAGCTCTGGGCCAGCAGCTGGAAGAGGTTGTAGGTGTAGGAGTCGTAGTTGTCGATCAGCAGTGTGCGCATGGCCCCTTCAGAGGGTCGGAACGGTCGTCGGTGACGGTGCGGGTGCCGCCGACGGTCGGACTTGGGTCAGGGCATGAACGGCTCGTCAGCCGACGGAGACCGTCGACCAGTCGAAGGGCACCTCGTCGAGGACGTCCATCTCGCGGCACAGCCGGTGCAGCCCGCTGAAGTCCTGCAACAGCCGCTTTCGCGCCGCCGACGCGGCCACGTCCTGGAGCATTTGCCGCCCGCCCGGCACGTTCGTCAGCTCGACGATCCGGTGCCAGGTGGTGAAGTCGTTCGCCGCGAAGGCCTCCATCCCGTCGGCGAGGGCGGCGAGGAAGAACCGCCGGTGTTCGGGGCCGAGGCGGGCGTGGGCGGCCTTGGCGACCTCGGCCGCGATCGAGGAGTGGCAGTACTCGTCGCGGTTGTGCAGATCGGCGGTGACGCGGTTGATCGGCTGGACCTCGGTGTCGTCGGCGACGAGATCGAGATAGGCGTTGATGGAGATCTCGGCGACGGTGGTGTAGGCGAGCTGGTCCAGTTCGCGCAGCCGGGGCGTCGCCGCGGTGGCCAGGCGCTCCTCGTGGCGCCGGGCCTTGTGGCCGAGCGGCAGCGCGGCATCGGGCATCGCCCAGCCACGCCGACGGCGGGTCACCGCACTGGCGTTGAGGTGCATCAGGGTGTGGTACTGCTCGTCCACCATCGCCTGTGTCACCGCCACCGTCATGGACTCGCCGAGCCCGGTGTCGAACGCGTCGGCGGCCATCAGGGCGAAGCCGGGATTGACCACCCGCTGCTCGATGTCCTGGATGTTCTTGTTGAACGCGATCCAGCCCCAGCCCCGCAGCCTCGCCTTCGTCCCGTCGTCCAGCGCGAGATAGGTCGGGTGGTCGCGAAACGGCAGCAGGGTCTCGGGGCAGTCGGGCCGGTCCGGTTCGAACAGGTCGTCCAGATCCGGCTCCTGGCGCTTGACGGCCGCACGCCGGTGCCAGTTGCCGGACAAACGGCTGATCACGGCGTTCTCCACGGGATGCGCCGGGTCGTGGGCCGGTAACCCGGGAGGCGCGCCGCCCTGCCCCCAGTGGTCACCCATTCGTTCGCCTGAAGAATCAATACTCATGCATACATTGTATGGGTCTATACTCTGGATGGAAGCCCCCAAAGGCTCGAAGAGCCGTTCCGGAGGACTCGATGACGGATCGTCGGACGGATGACCTCGCATGTGGCTGACGCAGATCCTGGACCGCAACCGCCGCCTGCATGCCGGACACACCGCCCTGGTGGACGAGCGACGCGGTGTCACCTGGCGCGAGCTGGCGGAGCGGGTGGACACCCTGGCCGGCGGACTGCTCGCACAGGGCCTGGGACCGGGCGACCGGGTCCTGCTCCCGGCCCCGGAACGGATCGCGGTGTTCGAGGCGTACTTCGCCCTGGCCCGGATCGGCGCCGTGGCCGTACCCGTGGACTCCCTCGGCCCCGCGCAGGAGGCGGCCGCCGTCGCCCGGCGGACCGGCGCGGTGGCCGTCCTCGCCGACCTCGCGACCCACACCTGGGTGTACGACCTGGACGTACCCGTCGTCCTGGATCTCGCCGGCCCCGGCGATGACAGGTCCGCCCTGCCGCCGTACCAGGGCCCTTGGCCGCGGGTGCGCCCCGACGACCCCGTCGCCGTCATGCACACCTCCGCGACCACCGGCCGGGCCCGCGCGGTGGTCTGGGACCACCGCGGCCTGATGCAGGTCTGCCTCGCCTGGCTCGCGGCGACCGGTCCGGCCGAGCGGGCGACGCTGGTCAACTGCGCCCCGCTGTTCCACAGCAGCGTCGCCATGTCGTTCACGTACATGGCGGCCGGCGCCGGCGTCGTCCTGCCGCCCGCGTCCGCGCCGCACCGCACCCTGGAGGCCGTGGCCCGGCACCGGGCCACGCACCTCTGGCTCGATCCGGAGACCCTCCGGCACCTCGTCCACGCGGCACGCACCCGGCCCCACGACACCGGCAGCCTCCGGGAGATCGTCTACGGCGGGGCCCCGCTGCCCTGGGAGGTCTACCGCGACGCGGCCCGGACCTTCGGCTGCGCCTTCCGGCAGGCGTACGGCGCCGCGGAGGCCGGCGGTCACTTCGCCATGCTCGCCCCGCACGAGCACCCGGCCCCGCAGTCACCGCCCGACAGCTCTCCCGGCCTGGGCGCGGGCCGGCCCCTGCCCGGCGTCGACGTGCGGATCCGGCGTCCGGACGGGACCGAGGCGGCACCCGGCGAGAACGGCGAGATCTGTGTGCGCAGCGACAGCCTGATGCGCGGATACTGGGCCGACCCGCGGGCCACGGCCGACGTGACCCGGGGCGGCTGGCTGCACACCGGCGACCTGGGCCGGGCGGACCCGGCCGGATACCTCACGCTCGTCGGCCGGCAGACCGACGTGATCACGACCGGCGGGCGCGACGTCCACCCGGCGGACATCGAACGGGTGCTGCTCTCCCATGACGGAGTGGCCGACACGGCGGTGGTGGGCCGCCCCGACCCCGCGCACGGCGAGGTGCCGATCGCCTATGTGGTGCCCGCCCCGGCGGCCAGCCCCACGCCCGACGAACTCACCCGGCTGATCGCCGCGGAACTGGCAGGTCATCACCGGCCCGCCCTGATCACGTTCCTGGACACCCTGCCGCGCAACCGCTCCGGCAAGATCCTCAAGACGATCCTCCGGGACATGGCCGACAAACACCTCTGACACGGCGACCATGTGCGACTCCGGCGCGCACGAGAGCGAGAGAGAGACAGGACGGCGAGCGATGCGGATGACGACGTGGTGACGACAGCGGCTTCGCTGCACGGCCGGGCCCCGTGGCACCCGGCGCGCTGGCGCGGGCTCCCGGCCGGGCAACCGCCCGGCTGGCCGTACGACGACCGGCTGCGCCAGGCACACGCCCAACTCGCCACGCGGCCCGCCCTGGTGAGCGGTGAGGAGGTGCTGACGCTACGCCGCCGGCTCGCCGAAGTGGCGTACGGCCGGGGCCTGGTGATCCAGATGGGCGACTGCGCCGAACCGTTCGCCCCGGCCACCCCCGCCGGCATCGGACGGACGCTGACCCTGTTCCGGGACACCGCCCGGACCGTCGAGGAACGGCTCGGACTGCCCGTGCACACCGTCGGCAGGATCGCCGGGCAGTTCGCCAAGCCCCGATCGTCTCCGACCGA
The DNA here is from genome assembly GCF_055634335.1 of Streptomyces sp. NPDC111802. Lineage (NCBI taxonomy): Bacteria > Bacillati > Actinomycetota > Actinomycetes > Kitasatosporales > Streptomycetaceae > Streptomyces > Streptomyces sp. NPDC111802. Next base: position 25,913 of record NZ_JBVKCZ010000068.1, read on the forward strand.
GGAGATCGACGGTGTCCTGCTGCCCGCCTTCCGCGGCTTCCTGGTCAACGACATGGCGCCGGACGCCACGGCCCGCCGCCCCGAACCACGCCGCATGCTCTGGGGCTACGAACACGCCGCGCGCACCCTGTTCCTGCTGCGCCGCGCCGCGGACGAGGGGCTGCCCATGCGCGGGCACTGGGGCGACGGCCTGCCCGCGCTGTGGACCAGCCACGAGTGCCTCGTCCTGGACTACGAGGAGCCGCTGACCAGATGGGACCCAGAAGCACAGGGCTGGGTACTGACCTCGACCCATCTCCCCTGGACGGGCGAGCGGACCCGGCACCCCGAGGGAGCCCATGTGCGCTTCCTCGCCGGGCTGTTGAACCCCGTCGGCTGCAAGGTGGGCCCGGGGATGACGCCCGGTGAGGTCGTACGGCTCGCCGCGACGCTCGACCCCGACCGCCGGCCCGGCAGGCTGGTCCTGATCTCCAGGATGGGCGCGGACCGGATCGAGGAGCGCCTTGCGCCCCTGGTGGCGGCGGTCCGCGCGGCCGGACACACCGCCGTGTGGCTGTGCGACCCGATGCACGGCAACACCGTCCGGGCCGCCACCGGCCACAAGACCCGGCATCTGGGCGCCGTGATCGCCGAGAGCGAGGCGTTCGTCCGGGCGGTGTGCCGCGCGGGCGGTCGGCCCGGCGGTCTGCACCTGGAGAGCACCGCGGAGTCCGTCACCGAATGCGTCGGAGGCCGCTGCGGGATCTCCGAGAATGATCTGCCGCGTGCCTACCTCAGCGCCTGTGATCCGCGGCTGAATGCCGATCAAACCCTGGAAACGGTGGAGCGTTTCACCGAACAGCTGAGTCGATTCAGCTGAGTCGCTTCACCTGAGTCGACAGAGCCGGGTCGATTCCGGCTTTGCGCCGCCGCTCATTGCCGCGCCTTCCGATCACCGCTTCTTCACTCGATCGTCACTTCTCGGGCAAGTCTCGCGCCGACCTGCGCCATTGCGTCCACGCCGGGGCGAATCACCGGGGAGAGCCTGACGGATGGAGTACGCTTGTGCGGGGATCGCTGTCGTCAATTGTTCCCAGTTGGACGACAGTTGCTCCATAACGGGGATGGGGGCGTTCATGGCCGTGCGTAACCCGGTCAATCAAGATTCGACAGAGCCTCGTGACACAAGTCACCGGACGCGACCGCCGGAGACCGGGGCCACCGACAACGAAACGACCGAGACCCGGCGGATATTAGCCCGCGCCGGGGTGCGGTCCGGTCAACGAATTCTGGATATCGGCGCGTTGCTGCGGCAGCGCGGTATGACGGATCTCGAATCGAAGGAGTTCCAGGTCGTCGGAGTGCGGGAGGCCGCCGGCACGACGGCTCGGCCGCACCCGGTGCCGGTCGCCCCGGATCTCGATTTCACCGTGGCACACCTCGGCGAACTCGATCTGCCCGTCGCCTCCTTCGATGTCGTAGTGGCGCTCGACTACTGGCCCTCCGCGCCGCTCGCGGTCGCCGCCCGGGGCTGGCGTCGCGTCCTCGGACCCGAGGAGGGCATCGTGATCGTCACCGGCACCGACCTGCCCGGCGTCCATCGGGCCTCGCGCCAGTGGACGAGCGCGTTGACGGCGGCCGGCTTCGCGGTCGACGCGGTGGCGAAGGCACCGGCCGACTCAGGCCACTACGCGGCCCTCGCCAGTGCCGCCCGACTCGGCGGCGATGGGCTGCGCGCGGCGCTCGGGCCCGGCACGGCCGAGTCGTATGTGGCACATGTGCAGCGGTTGCACGGCAGCACACGGCAGCAGTCGGCCGAGTGCTTCGAGATCGTGGCCCGGGCCGGGGGTTTTCGGCCCCACCCCTAGTACTGCAACGGTGCTTGCCGTGACTGCTGGCCAGTTCGCTCGTTGGTGTGGTCATGGGTGGGGACCATGCTGGTGTCAGGTTGTGGGCG
>NZ_JBVKCZ010000069.1:0-24879 GCF_055634335.1 Streptomyces sp. NPDC111802
GCCGACAGCGCCTCACAACCGCTGACCGTTGAACTCCAGTCCCAGATCCGGCAGTTCGGCAGCAACATCGACGTACTCGCACCCGGCGCGTTCGTCTCCCTGGTCGTGCCGGTGGTCGTGTTCTTCGCGTTCCAACGGCACTTCGTGCAGGGCGTGATGGCCGGGTCGGTGAAGTAGTCCTTCAGGGGTCGGCCTTTCCGACCCCTGAAGATGTCCTTTCCGCTGCTGCGCGGAACGGACAGCAGACGGGCGTGGTATCCCCAAATGCTGCCTGTCACAGCGAAGTTGAGCTCACATCTTGCGACCCCAGGCCGAGATCATCGGTGCGGTGGCCAGATCCATGGTTCCGGAGGCGATATTTGTCAGATGCTGGTCGATGTCGTCGTCCGTGGCGAGACCGGCGGTGACGAGCCGGTCCCGGATCTGGTGCATCATCGCGGATTCCAGTGCGGCGCTCGCGCGCGAGGTGACCGGAAAGAATGCGTCGGCCTCCACGCGGTGGAGTCCGGCGTTACGTAACAGGCGTGGGAGTCTGCGTCCATAGGCAACGTCGTCGCCGTGGTCGGAGAGCAGTTGATGGTAGGCACGTCGTAGCTTGTTGGCCAGTTGCTGGCCGGTGCTGTACTCGTCGAGGCAGGCCAGGGGTTGCAGGGCTGGGTCCGTATCCTCGACGAGAAGCCGTCCGCCGACGCGCAGGGATTTGACCATGGACCGTAACGCCCTTTCAGGGTCCGGAACATGGTGGAGGACGAGCCGTGTATGTACGAGGTCGAGTCCCGCTGCCGGCGGTTCGTCCACACCGAGGTCGTGGGACCGGACCTCGACCGGTGAGCGAAAGCCCGGGGCGACCCGAGACGTGTCGACGTCGGTTGCGATCACCTTTCCCGTCGGACCGACCTTCTTGGCCAGCCAGGACACCACAGAGGTGCCGCCGGCACCCACCTCCCAGCAGCGCCAGCCAGGCCCGACGCCGAGTGCTTCCAGGTGGCGGAACGTCGTGGGGCCGAAGATTGAGTCGAGGGGGTCGAGGTATTTGCCGGTCTCGACCTGGGGATCGTCGAGAAGAAAGCTATTGGTTCGCGTCATGCCTTGATGATCTCATTTTGTAGCGTTTTGCTACGGTGGCTGACACTCCGACGCGGCGAGTGTCAGTGGTTCCACTGACACCTGTGGCTGGATCAGGCCGCGTGCAGGGACGTGCCAGAGGGGCATGAGAGTGCTATCGCCGGCACGCAGGGGCTATGCCTGCTCGAGCTGCACATCCGCAGGTTGTTAGGAAGCGCTTATTTCCCGGATGAGCGTGTGGCTTTGACGGCGTACGCATGCCCATCACGAGCCTGGTGGAATCCCTGATGACGCGGACGGACGGCCGTCTCTGCAATGGCAGGTGGGATCTCCGCGAAGGTCGAGACGAGTAAGGAATAATCCGATCTCGATATACTTGCAGGTCTGGAAACTCCGGGGCCTGTCGGGCCTTCGATACCTTTCAAACACGATCGCCGAACCGAGCGAAGTGCAGCGACGTGTATTACAGGAAGGCGGAAAAGATCATGACGCGCAGGAAACAAATCGCCGCCCGGCGCCCTGAGTATCGAGAAGAACTTGCGCGTGGCACCGATCGATTCTACTTACCCCCGCGGACCGACTGCCCCTGGTGCGGTTCCCCGGAACTGCGTGAGCGGTTGCGCACCACCGACCTGGTCCAGCTCAAGCCCGGCCGCTTTGTGCTGGACGAATGCCGTGACTGCGGTCATGTGTTCCAGAACCCCCGGCTCAGTCCGGAGGGGCTGGACTTCTACTACCGGGACTTCTACGACGGCCTGGGGGAGGAGGCCACTGCGAAGCTGTTCCAGGGCAGGGGCAGCATCAAGCGCTTCCAGGCCAGCGCGCGGGCGATGCGCCGCTTGGCGCGGCCGGGCAACTGGCTGGACGTGGGCACTTCGCAGGGCCACTTCTGTCAGGCCGCCAGCGAAGTCCTGCCCGCGACGGTGTTCGACGGGCTCGACAACAGCGAGGGCGTGGAGCGCGCAGTCACAGAAGGCCGGATTGCCCGGTCCTACCGAGGCTTCTTCGTCGATCTCGTGGACGAGATGACCGAGCGGTACGACGTGGTGAGTATGTTCCATTACCTGGAGCACACACTCGACCCGAAGCTGGAACTGGCCGCCGCATGGACTGCGCTGCGTCCCGGCGGACATTTGATCATCGAAGTGCCGGACCCGGAGTCGGCCTATGGCCGATTGCTGGGCAGGTGGTGGGTACCGTGGCTGCAACCGCAGCACCTGAACATCATGCCGATCGCCAATCTCTGCAGAGAGCTTGAGGAACAAGGCTTCACTGTCGTGGCCACCGACCGGCGGGAACCACATATCCCGGCCGATCTGGTCTGCGCGACGTGGTTCCGGCTCACACGCATCCTGCCGCCGGACGATGCCCCATGGGTCCCCGAACGTCCGCGCTTCGCCTCGCGTCTGCTCCGTGTGCTCCTGGTACTGGCCGCCGCACCATTCCTGCTGACGGCCTGGGCCGCGGACCAGCTGCTCGCCCCTGTCGTGCGTCGCACCCGGCTGTCCAACGCTTACCGCGTCATCGCCCGACGCGACTGACCACGGGGACTGGCCAGCCAACCGATCCCCTCCCACCGCCGCTGCGGCTGCGGCAGTATCAGTTGCCGCCCTGCCCTGTCGCATCCGAACCCATCACGCCGATCCGCCGTGCCCCTTACCCGTTTGGGTCATTCGATCGTCACGTGAGCCGAGTGCCGAGCTCCTGTGTGCGTACTCCAGAGAATGGATGGGTGAGTGAGGCAGATTGTGAAGGGCTCATCGAAGCGATTGCTTGCGATGGTCCTTGCAGCCGGCGCTGTTGGGCTCTTGGGGATCCCGCAGGCCGCGACCATGCAAACAACGGCGGTTGCTGCTCGCACGGATGGCGGGGCCGGGAAGCAGTCGAAGGGTGCCATGGAGGTCGGACCTGCCGCAGAAGCACGGAAGGCCGGATCAGTCCACGCCGACGACCAGCCGGAGTTGTCGTACGTCGTGAACAGCAGGACCGATGCGGGCACAATCCGCGCGGTGAAGAAGGCCATCGCCAAAGCCGGCGGATCCGTGGTCGCCACACACAGCAGGATCGGCGTAATCGTCGCCCGATCAGCGAACGCGGACTTCGCCTCGAGCATGCGCGGCGTCAAGGGAGTTCACTCCGCGGGAGCCACCCGTACGGCGCCCCTGACCCCGGTCGGTGCTGACGTGGGCAAGCCGGAGAAAGTGCGCGCGCCCCGCTCGAGAACGGCCTGGACTCCCAAGCACGAGCCACTGGAATCCTTGCAGTGGGACATCGCGGCCATCAGGGCCGACAAGGCTGCCGCCAAAGCCGCCAAGTACACGCCGGGCAGTCGGAAGGTGACTGTCGCGGTCATCGACAGCGGTGTGGACGACACCCACCCGGACCTTAAGGACGCCTTCTCGGCGGAGCAGTCAGCCAACTGCGTGGGCGGCGTGGCTGACACTGCCAAGGGCGCCTGGCGGCCGTACACCGATGATGATTACCACGGCACACATGTGGCAGGCACCATCGCCGCCCCGCGCAATGGCAGGGGCGTGGCCGGCGTCGCACCGGGCGTGAGAATCGCCTCCATCAAGGTCAGCGAGCCTACCGGTCTCTACTATGGCGAGGCCGTCGTCTGTGCCTTCATGTTCGCGGCCGACCACAGTGTCGAGGTCACGAACAACAGCTACTACATCGACCCGTGGATGTTCCACTGCGAGAACGACCCCGATCAACTGGCCGTCGTGGAAGCAGTCGACAGGGCTGCGAAGTTCGCCGAGAGCAAGGGCGTCGTCCATGTGGCCGCCGCCGGCAACTCCAACTTCGACCTCGCTGCGAAGTCGATCACTGATACCTCGAGCCCCAACGACTCCACCCCCATCACTCGCAAGATTGATCCTTCCGTCTGTCTTGACCTCCCGGCCCAGCTGCCGGGCGTGGTCACCGTCTCCGCCACTGGCCCTGAGCGGCTCAAGTCGGTGTACTCCAACTACGGCTTGAACCAGATTGACGTTGCGGCACCCGGTGGCGATGTTTCCCAGACACCAGAGTCCCCCGCCAAGGACGGCCGGATCCTGTCCACCATGCCTGGTGGCGACTACGCGTATCTCCAGGGCACTTCCATGGCCGCGCCACACGCCGCAGGCGTCATCGCGCTCATCAAGAGCAAGCATCCTGATGCGAGCTCCCGGGACATTCAGTGGCGCATCAAAGCCCAGGCCGACAACCCGGGTTGCCCGAAAGTGTCGTCCGACTCGGACAGCGCCGACAAGGATCGTGCCAAGTGCACAGGCTCAGAGCAGGTCAACAGCTTCTATGGCTTCGGGATTGTCGACGCACTGGATGCCGTCACCAAGTGAATGAACAACGATAGCCCGCTGCGCGGCCATGAGCCGCTGCTGTTCCGTCAGGCTTGACCGCCGCAGTCGCCGGGGGCGGTGACCGTAGTGTCTCTGCCCCCGGCAGGGTTGAGGGTTGGCGTTGTGTGCTTGTGTTGAAGACGGCCGGCAACTGACGGGCTGCTGCCCTCGGCGGTGGGGGAGGTGTCCCGGGCCCTCAACCGCTCTTGGGCCGTGGTATGCGCGGCAGTATTGGACTCTTCTGCACCGGTGTCTGGGAGAACCAGTCCTCAAATGAGATGTGATCGACGGCAGCCCCCGATCGTTTTGAGGGCCACGACGCGGCTGCTCCGATTCCAGGGGTTTTGAAGGCGGCGAGAAGGTTTATGCCAATACTGGTGAGACGTCGGGAAACCTGGGTGATGGCAGTGTGGGCGGTATGGGGGGCGACCTTGAGGTGACGTGTGGCGGCTTCGGCTGCCGCGTCGTGGTTCCCATGGACCAGCATCAGTTCGATGAGTCGGGCGGCGTTGGGCCCGAGCTGAAATTGCCGTTGGGTAGCTGGGTCATGGAGAATCGTGATGTGACTGTTGAACAGCAGTAGCGGTGTATCGGCAGCGGCGAGAATGAGGTCGGCGGCAGGGCTGACCCGATTGAGTGCGGGTATCAGCCGCTGGCCGAACCCGGACACGCCCAGGTCGGTTATGCCGCTGGTCGCTGCGGCGCGCAGAGCGGTGAGGGCGTGGAGATACCGGGAGAGCCAAGGGCGCCGCTGATGTGCGGCATCCAGCGTGGTCAGGGGAATGGCCTCGTTGAGGCAGACCGAGCAGCCGGAGCCCACAAAGCGGCGGTAGGCGGACCAGGTGGCGGTGATTGAGGCCAGGCCGTCCTCCACGGTGCCGAGTGTGGTGCCCAGGGGGGTGGTCTTTACTTCGCTGGCGACGGTGATGTAAAGCCGACGGCGAGGGCCGCCACAGGTATGTGTGCCGCCAAGGACACATAAGTCGCACAGCTGAACCATGGGGTCGAGCAGTACGAGAGGGAAAGCACCGTATTTCTGGGCACGGTCGGCGTCGTAGAGGAAGGCGTAGAAGTCGCTCTCGTTGGTCATGCGTGCCAAGGTGGGGCCGAGTATTGCGAGTTCATGTGCGGCGGCGTATTCCTGGATTTCCACGATGAGATCCTCGTCAAGCAGAATCTCGTCGCCGGCCGTGATCAAGGAGCCCTCGTAGGGGACGACTATGGTTCCGTGCGTAATCGCCGGTGTATCGAGGGACGGGCAGAACACCAGGGTGCCGTGGCCGCAAAGGTCGCTGTCGAGGAGGCCGGGCAGCAGAGCGGCCGACTCAGTGAGGATGGTTCTTTCCGGGATGATGTCGCTTGGTGTCGGGAGTGCCTCTAAGCTTCCACGCCCCCAAGTGTTCAAGCGCCGTAAAATGCCTTCCATGGTTACCGCCTGTGATCGGTCCGATACCCAGCAGCTGTGCGCTTCTGGCATCCCCCGAGGTGCCGCCAGGCGGCAAGCCCACCGGCACTTCACTGCAGTAAGTAACGTCCATATTGTTAACAAATGTCTGATTAATCAATGGAAGCATGTCCTCACACGGGGGACAACCCCGTCGCCAACAGGCCAGCTCTACGTACCGGCGGGTCCGTTCGACGCCACAATCAGGCATGGGTGACCGGCAGTAAACCGGTACCTGGCTGACTGCATCTCCCTGGGCGAATTCGTTGGGACGCCCCTTGGGAGGAACACTGTTGGGAAAACTGGTCGATCGCGTCGACCAGCTCGCCGAGCTGAACCACTTGGCGCGCTGTGCACGGGATGGAACGAGCGGCGTCGTTCTCGTCGAAGGCTCTCCCGGCCTTGGGAAGACAGCCCTGCTCAATGAATGGACCGCTCAAGAACGTGGCCGCGGCATGCGGGTGCTGGCTGCTCGTAGCTCCGCCGCTGAACGTGACCTGCCGTTCGGTGTAGTACGTCAGCTCTTTGCGGGCACCGAGGCAGAGCACTTACCCCTAGCTGGTGCCGCATCGGTTCCGCAGGGACTGTTCCATGTCTTCGATGCCCTGCATCAGACGATCCGGACGCTGTGCGCGGAACAGGCCCTGTTGATCGCCGTGGACGACCTCGACTTTTGCGACGGGCAATCCATCCAGTGGCTCGGCTATCTCACACGGCGGCTGAGCGGCATACGTGCCCTTCTCGCCGCCACGTCCGCTCCTGACATGGCGAACAGACCCGCCCTGGGCAGGCCGAGCATGACGGAGTTACTTGACCACCCGCGATGTCGGCGGGTGGAGTTGGAGGCCTTGACCACGAGAGGTATCGAGCAGCTGCTTCGGCGGGATGATCACCCGTGCCCTGGAGATGGCGCGTATGTGATCCAGCGGCCCGCGGCGTCACTTGGTGCCTGCCAGACCGATGTCCGCCTGCCTGATGTCCTCCGAACCGCCACTGGGGGCAACCCCCGTCTCGTGCATGAGCTGCTGAGTGGCCTGGGGGAAATCGGTGCCGACCCGGGGTGCACCGGCGCTGAGACACCTTCCCTGGAGGAACTGTCTGAACGGGCACGGCAGTACCGGGCGCGGATGACGCACGCCCGGATCCGCCAGGAGCCGACTGAGACACTGGCACTGGCACGTGTGGCCGCGGTTCTCGGTGACGGAGCCGATCCGTATTTCGCCGCCATCGTGGCGGACCTTGATGAACGGGCCGCCGCCGCGGCAGTCCAGGCCCTGGAGCGCATCGGGGCGATGCGGTACGAGGCATCCGGCATGACCTTCGCCGACGCGGCGTTGAGGGCGGCTCTGGAGGGAGAAGTCGCCTTGGCCGAACGGTCCGCACTCCGACTGCGCGCCGCCCGGTTGAGTCACGATGCCGGTGCCGGCAACGAACAAGTGGCAGGGCATCTGCTGCGCATGGCAGGGCCGGTCCCTGAGCCGTGGGTGGTGCCGGCCCTGCGTTCCGCCGCGGGCGACGCTCTGCGACGTGGCGCTCCGGATGACGCCGCGACATATCTGCGCTGCGCACTGCGCCAGGCGGTGTCCGGGACGATACGCGAGCAACTCCTCACCGACCTGGGTCGGATGCTGCTCTACCGGGATCCGGCCGTCGCCTGCCGGTACCTCACTGAGGCCATCGCCACGGTCGAGGACCCTGGCCGACGAGGGCGGGTGGCAGCCTCGCTGTCCACCGCCCACCTGCTGTGCGGGCGGCTGGGCGCGGCCGTGGATGTGCTCGTCGAAGCGGGGGCCATGGTGCGGTCGACCTCTGCTGCGGCCTCGGGAGCTGATTCCACGTCGGCGACGTGGCAGGAGATCGACGCGCAGCTGCAGGTGCAATGCACGCTGGCTAGGGCAACTGGGGCAACGCACCGGCCGCTGACCCCCCTGAACCTTGAGGCCGACACCTTCTTCGACGCGGCCGCCCCCAGGCCCGACGCCGGGCAAGAAGTGTGGCGGCTGGGCATCCTGGCCTTGCAGCGTGCGCTGGCCGGGGAGTCGGCCTCGCGGACCCGCGCTCTGGCCATTCAGGCGTTCCGCTCCGGTCTCGCGGCGCGCGAGGGCTGTTCCGAGCTGGCCTTCTTCGTATCCCTCAGCTTTCTGTACACCGACGATCTGGATGACGCGGAACGGGCCTTCAGTGAGATCGGAAGAAGTGCCGAACGGTCCGGCGCGCGCATACTGCAGGCGGCGACCACACTCGGACGCTCCATGATTCACCAGGTCCGCGGTGAGGTCAGGGAGGCGCTGACCATGGCCGCCATCGCCGTGGAGGAGTTCTTCGAGCTGCCGCCGAGCTGTTTCCGCGGCAGTGCCGCCGCGCACATGATCACGTTGTTGTTGGACAACGGCCAGCTGGACGCGGCGCAGGCCTTCGCCCGCCGGACCGTCGGCAGTGGCGGTGACGGCGACATGGACAGTTGGGACACCGCAGTACTCAACCTGGCAACTGGCAGATTGCGAGCTGCCTGTGGGGACATCCCAGGTGCCCTCGTCCAAGTGCTGGACTGCGGACGCCGGTTGGAGCGACATGGAGTGGTCAACCCGGCGATGCTGACCTGGCGGTCCGACGCCGCGATTCTGCACTCAACACTCGGTGAGCGGGAACACGCACGCCGACTGGCGCACGAGGAGCTGCGGCTGGCGGAGCGGTGGGGGAGCTCGCGAGTAACGGGGCGAGCCCTGTGGGCGCTGGGCGTGGTCACCGGCGGCGAGGAGGGGCGGCGCATGCTGGCTACCGCCGTGGCGCACCAGGAGGCTGGGGGCGCCCAGTTGGAACTGGCCAGGACTCTGATCGACTACGGCGTGAGCGACTCGGCGGCAGGTGACCTGGTGCAGGGGCGGGCGCGCCTGCGTCGTGCGGTGGAGCTGGCGCGCCGGTGCGGGGCGGCCAGGCTCGTCGAGCTGGCGTCGGTCGAACTGGCCAAGACTGGGGCTCGGCCCCGCAGTTCGGGTAACGGCCGCTGGGCCTCCCTCACGCCCGGTGAACTCCAGGTGGCCCGCCTGGCGGCCGCAGGCGCTCGCAACCGGGAGATCGCCGCGAAGCTGCACGTCACCTCACGCGCCGTGGAACGCCATCTGACCAGCGCCTACCGCAAGCTCGGCGTGCCCGGTCGTGCCGATCTTGCGGCGCTCTTCGACTGTCCCTGAGCATCGGGACCCGTCGTGGCACGGGAGCAGTCGTGCGCCCATGTGCCCGCCCTTTTCATGGGTCTCGCTCATGAGGCTGTGACCGCGGTCACCGAACCCGACGATTCGGTGTCCGGTGGATGGCTGTTCGGTACACCGAACCGAATTGTGGATGGGACCCCACAATTCCCATCCTGGCTTGCCCCTGCCCATATCGGCGTGATCTCTTTTGCCATGCGGCGCGCCACTTCCGGTCAATGAATGAAATAGGCGGTGGCTTTGCCGCTCCGCGTGACGGGTCGACTGGTCATCTCCCGTTGGCGTAACGCGCCTGGCCCCTCACAGCAACACGTGCGGGGCCAGGCGCCGCGCCGCCGCGTCAACAACCTCTGCACTAGCTGGACATCGTCATGCCCCCGTTCAGCTGCCTACCCCTCCGGAGAGGATCATGAGCTCGGTGTCCCCGACTGCTTTGACGGCCTATCAGCGGGACATTTGGACGGCGAGTTCTCAGACGCCTGATCTACCCCGGTACAACATTGGTGGAGCACTGCGCATCTCCGGTGATGTCGACTTCTGCCTTCTTCAAGAATGTCTTCGACGCGGCGTGCAGCGCAATGACGCCTTTCATCTGCGTTTCGCCGAAAGGGATGGAGTTCCCGTTCAGTGGACGGATATTGAGCTACCCGATATCGAAGTCCTCGATTTCTCTGGAGAGGCAGATCCGCGGGCCGAGTGTCTGGCCTGGATGGAGCATGCGACCCGTAAGCCCTTCAACCTCAATGACGGTCGGATGTTCGACATGGCGCTACTGCGTGAGGACAAGGCTGTCGGCTACCTCTGCATCACCGCACACCACATCATCATCGACGGCTGGGGCATGGACCAGTTCGTGCGCCAGGTCCTATCGGACTACGCGCACGTCATACGCACAGGCTCCCCCCTGAAGATCACGCCGCTTTCCTATCTCGCATCCGCCGAGAACGAGGCTCGATACCGCGGTTCGTCTCGCTGGCAACGCGACCAGGACTTCTATCGGGAGACGTTCGCGAACCTCGACCCTCCCCTGTTTCCCGCCAAGGCCCCGACTGCCTTGGACGGCACCCGGCGCAGCGCCCGCCACAGCTTCCTGATCGAGCGGAAGCTCATCGACCGGATTCGTGAACAGGGGAACTCGGTCTTCGCGTTCCTCACCGCCGCGTTCGCGACTTACCTCTCCAGGGTGCACCGCTGTGAGGAGGTCGTGCTTGGCATCCCCTTCCTCAACCGGCATGGAATCGCGGAAATGCGGACCGTCGGTCACTTCGCCAACATGTTGCCGCTCCGTGTTGCCACGTATGGCCAGCAGTCGATGCAGGACATGGCGACGCAGGTCGAGGCGGCCACGTTCACCGCGAAGCGCCATGAGCGGCTGGCCCTTGGCGACCTGCTGCGTGCCCTGCCGTCGCGGGGCACCGGGCCTCGCCGACTGTTCGACGTGACCATCTCCTATCTGCGCCTGCCCAACCCCGAGACTGTCCAGGGGCTTTCGTTCGAGAAGGTCGCCCTCTCCCATGGCCATGACCAGGACGCGTTGACCGTCCATATCCGCGAGTACGACAACGCAGGTGACGTCTGCGTCGACCTCGACTACGCGCTCGACGTCTTCGACGAGGATTTTCCGGTCCAGGCTGTGGCCCGGCACGTCGAGCGACTGCTGAAGCAGGGGGTCGACCATGCCGGGGAGCCGGTGAGGAATCTGCCGATGCTCGCCCCCGAGGAACACGAGCTCCTCGTCCGGACCTGGAATGCGACCGACGCCGCTTACGCCAGTGACAAGACATTGCACGGTCTCTTCGAAGAACAGGCCGCCCGTACGCCCGACCGCGTCGCCGTCGTCGCGAGCGGAGGGCATCCGGCACTGACGTATGCCGAACTCAACGCCCGCGCCAACCAGATCGCACGGAACCTGCATGCCGAGGGCGTGTGTCCCGACGACCGGGTGGCGGTGCTGCTGGAGCGCGGCCCGGAACTGCCGATCGCGCTTCTTGGCGTACTGAAGGCCGGTTGTGCGTATGTGCCCGTCGACCCCGCCTACCCCGAGGAACGCATCCGCTTCCTGTTGGAGGACAGCGGCGCGAAGCTCGTCCTGGTAGCGGGCCAGACCAGCCGCAGCGAGGACGGCCCGCACCCGACGCCCCTGGCCACCGGGGCCCGCCGGTACTCCTTGGACGCGCTCCGGCGAGGCCCGGACGGGCCGCTTGAGGACACTGCCGGACCGCGCAATCTCGCCTATGTCATCTACACCTCCGGCTCCACCGGACGACCCAAGGGCGTCATGGTCGAGCACCGTTCGGTGGTCAATCGTCTGGCTTGGATGCAGCGGCGATACCCGATCGGGATCGCTGATGTGCTGCTGCAGAAGACTCCCAGCTCGTTCGACGTCTCTGTGTGGGAGCTCTTCTGGTGGGCCGTTGAGGGAGCACGCGTGGCCCTGCTTCCGGCCGGCGGAGAGAGGGAGCCCCAGGAGATTCTGCGCACCATCGCCGAACAACGCGTCACCGTGGTGCACTTCGTGCCGTCGATGCTCGGCCCGTTCCTCGATCTGCTGGAGAGCGACCCGGCACTCGCGGACAGCCTTGTGCATCTGCGCTTTGTCTTCTGCAGCGGCGAGGCCCTGCCGCCGCGCCTTGCCGAGCGGTTTCACCGGGTGTTCGCCGCCGCGGAAGCGCCAGCCCCTCAGCTGGTCAATCTCTATGGCCCGACGGAGGCCACCGTCGATGTCTCGTACTTCGACCTTGACCCCGGCCCGGCCAACGGCACTGGCCGACCCGTGAGCAGGGTGCCGATCGGGCGGCCGATCGACAATATTCGGCTCTATGTGCTCGGTCGGGACAACCACCCCCAGCCCATCGGCCTGCCGGGCGAGCTGTGTATCGCGGGTGTCGGCCTGGCGCGCGGTTACCTCGACCGCCCCGAGCTGACGCGCGAGAAGTTCACCCCGGATCCGTTCCGACCGGGGGAGCGTATGTACCGCACGGGCGATCTCGCCCGGTGGCTCGCGGACGGCACCATGGAATACCTCGGGCGTATCGACGAACAGGTGAAGATCCGCGGTCACCGCGTGGAGCTGGGCGAGGTGCAAAGTCGGCTGGCCACTTTCCCCGGAGTCCGGAACGCGGTCGCCGCCGTTCGGACGTCGCCCGCGCGTGGGATACACCTCGTCGGCTACTACGTCGCCGATGAAGTGGCCGACCCCGCGCAGCTACGCGCACATATGGCCACCGCGCTGCCGGAGTTCATGATCCCGGCGCACCTCATACGCCTCGACCGCATTCCGCTGACCCCGAATGGCAAAGCCGACCGCCGGGCGCTGCCCGCCCCCACACGCGCCGAATACGCGCCGGACAGCGCACCGTCGACCGCGGCAGAGAGAATCCTCGCTGCCGTCTGGAGCGATGTGCTGGAAGTGGAGTCCGTCGGTAACCACGAGAACTACTTCGCGCTTGGCGGTGACTCGATCCTGATGCTCAGGATCCGCGCCGAGTCGGCGAAGCGCGGAGTGCACTTCACGCTCAACGACATATACCGGCACCCGACGATCGCGGAGCTGGCCGCGCACGCGTCCGCGGAGCCCGCCCCCGAGGCCGACGCAGCTGTTGCGCTGGAACCGTTCGCTCTCGTCCCGGGTGCTGACCGGGCTCGCCTGGCGGCGGCAGAAGACGCCCATCCGCTCACCCAGCTCCAGCTCGGAATGCTGTACCACAGCCGGGAGCACGAGGAATCGGCCGTCTACCACGACGTCTTCCGCTACACGCTCGAAATGGACTGGGACGAGACCGCCCTACGGCAGGCCCACGGGCGACTGGTTACCCGCCATCCCGCCCTGCGTTCCTCGTTCGACTTGTCCGGCTCCACCCAGCCCTTGCAGATCGTCCATCGCCAGGCCGACGCCGGCGAAAGCCTGGAGATCGCCGATCTGCGCCCCCTCACCCCCGAGGCAGCCGACGCTGCCGTTCAGACGCATATCGACCGGCGGCGTCTTCACCGCTATGACTTCGACCGGCCCCCGCTTTGCCTGTTCCGGGTCCACCTGATGCCGTCCGGGGGAGTGGACCTCGTCTTGAGCTTCCACCACGCGCTCTTGGACGGGTGGAGTGTGGCGAACCTGATCCAGGAATTGCTCCGGGATTACCTGCACTTCCTCGGCGCAGACACGGAACCAGTACCAGAGGACCCTTTGCCCTCGTTCGCGATGCATGCACTCGATGAGCAGCAGGCCCTCGCCTCGAAGGAGACCCGGCAGTACTGGCGTGAGGTGCTCGGCGACGCCCCGCCCGCCCGCCTGGAGACATTCCGTCCGCATGAGGCACATGAGGTCACCGGCTTCGTCGTACGGCACGTCGCTCTGCCCGACCGGCTCACGGCGGCGGTCCGCGACTTCGCCCAAGCCAACGACCTGCCCGTGAAGTCGCTGCTGTTCGCGGCGCACTGCCTGACTCTCCAACTGTTCCAGGACTCGGATGAGGTCACCACCGGACTGGTCATGAACGGCCGCCCGGAGCAGACCGGGGCGGAGCGCATCGCGGGGCTGTTCCTCAATACCGTGCCGGTGCGGCTCGACGGCACAGCCAAGACGTGGCTCGAAGCGGTGCACCAGGCAGGGCGCGAGGAGCGCGACAGCCACCCGCACCGGCTCTATCCGCTCAGCGCGATCCAGGCGGAGCGTGGGGGCGAGGCGGTGCTGCAGAGCGCGTTCAACTACGTCAACTTCCATGTCTTCGGGCCGATCCTGCGGACCACAGGCCTGCGCCTGAGGGATGTCGAAATCTGGGAGCGGACGAACTTCCCGCTGTTGGTGAACGCGATCACTGACCCACGGGACGGGCGACTGAATCTGCGGATCGACTGCGACGGACATGCTTTCACCGCATCGCAGGCCGAACTCTTCGGCCACCGGTACGTCGAGATCCTGCAGCGCATCGTGGAATGCCCCGACGAGGAACCGGACTTCGGGTTCCTCACCGGGAAACCCGGTGACGTCGTGCGCGGCTTCGAGCGCCAGGTGCGGCGCACGCCGCGCGCGGTCGCCGTCACCATGTCCGGCGAGCAGTGGACGTACGAGGAACTCGACCGCGCTGCCGATCGCGTGGCACGACGGCTGCTGCGCCTCGGCCCACCTCCGAACGCCCGCATCGGGATCGCCATGGACCGCTCGCCGGAGATGATCGCCGTGGTCCTGGGCATCGCCAAGGCCGGTGCAGCCTGCCTCCCCCTGGACGTCGGCCACCCCGAGGAGCGAATCGCCGCCACGCTCGCGCAGGCACGACCGTTCCGCGTGATCTCACAGGCCCATCACACCCGTCTGGTCCCTGACGAGTGGGACGTACTCCTCGCCGAGTCGGTGGTCGCGGGCGCAGACGGTGAACCGGCCGGAAGTGACTTGCCTCCGCCGCCGCCCATCGCGCCGCAGAGCATCGCGTACGTCCTGTTCACCTCCGGCTCGACGGGCCGGCCCAAGGGCGTCGCCATGCCCCACCGGGCACTGGCCAACCTCGTGGCATGGCAGAACCGCGCACCCAGCGGCGCCGTCGGCGGAACCACGCTCCAGTTCGCTCCGCTCTGCTTTGACGTCTCCTTCCAGGAGATCTTCTCCACGCTGTGCGGTGGCGGCACCCTCCTGCTCGTGTCCGAGGAGCGGCGACAGAACATGGTCGTGCTGCTGCGTCTGCTCGACCATGAGGGCGTGGAACGGGTCTTCCTCCCGTACGTCGCTCTGCAGCAACTCGCCGAGACCGCTGAGACGCTTGGGCTGTATCCGCGCCGCCTGCGCGTGCTGGTCTCTTCTGGCGAGCAGCTCCGCGTGACCGGGGAAATCCGCCGGCTGTGCGCGGCGTTGCCGGGCTGCCTTCTGGAGAATCAGTACGGCCCGACGGAAACCCACGTGGTGACCAGCTTCCCGATGACCGGGGACTCGGCCGCTTTCCCGGATCTCCCGCCGATCGGACGGCCCATCGACGGCGTCGAGGTGCATGTGCTCGATGCCCGGCTGCGGCCGGTACCCGAGGGCGGCAAGGGCGAGATCCACATAGGCGGCGCATGCCTGGCCGAGGGCTACGAGGGGCAGCCCGAGCAAACACGGGAACGTTTCATCCCGCATGCTCTGCGCCCGGACGCCGGTCGGCTCTACCGAACCGGCGACCTCGGCCGGGTCCTGCCCGGGGGCGACATCGTCTGTCTGGAGCGCGCGGATGCCCAGGTGAAGATCCGTGGCTTTCGCGTCGAGCCCGGAGAGGCGGAGCTGGCTCTGGGGAAGATGGCCGAGCACTGTCCGGGACTGCGCGAGGTCGCCGTCGTGGCCCGGCAGCCGGAGGATGCCCCGGCATTCCTCGCCGCGTTCCTTGTCGGTGACGAGGCGTCGGTCGACCTCTTCGACGTCCGACGCAGGCTGCGCGCGTCGCTGCCCGAGTACCTCGTGCCCTCACGCTTTACCTGGTTGCCCAAACTCCCCCTCACTGCGAGCGGCAAGCGAAACGACGCGGCGCTGCGCACGATGCCGCTCGGCCCTCCGGTCCCGTCCGCCGAGCGCACCGAGCCGCGGGACCGTTGCGAGCGCGCTCTTGCCGAGATGCTGTCCGAGCTGTTGCAGGTGCCGGAGCCGGGAGTGCATGACGACTTCTTCGAGCTGGGCGGGACGTCGCTGACCGCGATGCGGCTCGTCACGATGATCGAGAAGCGGTACGGCGTGGAAGTCCCGCTGGCCGTTTTCGCCGAGGCGCCGACCATCGCCGCGCTCGCCGACAAGGTGCGCGGCGAAAGCACGATGACGGGCGCCGACCCCTTGGTGCCGCTGCGTACCTCCGGCACCCGGTCACCGTTGTTCTTCGTGCACCCCATCGGCGGCAATGTGCTGTGTTACGTCCGGCTGGCGCAACAACTCCCCGAGGACCGACCCGTTTACGCACTCCAAGCGGTAGGGGCTGAGCCGGGAACGGAGCCCCTGCGCAGCGTCCCGGACCTCGCCCGCAGCTATCTCGACGCGATGCGGAGCGTGCAGCCCAGCGGCCCGTACACGATCGGCGGCTGGTCCTTCGGCGGCTTCGTGGCGTTCGAGATGGCACGGCAGCTCAAATCCTCCGGCGAGGCCGTCGACCGGCTCGTACTCCTTGATTCGATCACCCCAGGAACGCTCCAGGCAGTGGCCGAGGAACAACTGCTCGAGTGGTTCCTGTGGGAGCTGCTCCGGCTGGACGGCAGCGGCGACGAACCGGTGCCGGAAATCCCGTCGGGCATCGGTGAGCAGGAGCGATTCGACTACGTCCTGGACCGTGCCGTTGCCGCTGGTGCCCTGGCCGCCGACTGCTCGACCGCTCGTATACGACGTCTCTTCCAGGTGTTCCGGGCCAACTGGCAGGCACTGCTGGACTACCGCCCGGACCGCTGCGATCAGGATCTCGCGCTCCTGCGCGCGGCGGCGCCGTTGCCGAAGGCGCTGGAACCGGCGCACAGGGCGGTCGGCAGTGCGCACCGCGACCCGAAGAACGGCTGGGGGGCATGGACCAGGGGTCGGATCGATGTCATCGAAGTGCCCGGCGACCATCTCCAGCTCATGGAGGATCCCTATATAGCCACCGTGGCACGGCGTATCTGTGAGGTGACCGGTTGATGCGGTCGGCATGGACCAGAACAGGCAAGAGGGGCAAGGCGATCGTCATCGGCGCGGGGATCGGCGGGCTGACTGCGGCGGTCGCCCTGCGCCGGGTGGGAATCGAGGTCGAGGTCTACGAGCGCGCCAGTGTGCTCCGCCCGGCCGGCACCGGTTTGTCGATGATGAGTAACGCCCTGGCCGCCCTCGGCTCCCTGGGCATCGATCTCGAATTGGACCGGCGCGGGCGGACCATCGAGACCTTTCACCTCTGTGATCCCGTCGGCCGCTCCGTCAGGCAGCTGCCGTTGAAGGAGATCGGTGACCGACTCGGGGCCCCCAGCGTCAACATTCATCGCGCAGACCTGCAACAGGCGCTCCTCGATGCGCTCGGTGACGAACAGCCGGTGCAACTCGGTGCGAGCGCCTTGGACTTCAGGTCGGAGGCGGACGGTGTCCGGGTACGGTTCACCGACGGCCGTGAAGCGCATGGGGATGTCCTGATCGGTGCCGACGGCTTCCACTCCGTGGTGCGCCATCAACTAGTGGGAGCGGAGAAACCGCGTGAGCCCGGCTACGTCTGCTGGTTGGCAGCCATCCCCTTCTCCCACCCGCGCTTCACCGACGGCTGTGTTCGACATTATTGGGGCGCCGGGCAGCGCTTCGGCCTCATCGACATCGGTCACGGCCGGGCGTACTGGTGGGGCACGAGGAACATGCCGACGGCGGCTGCCCGCGCGTGGAACGGTGGCAAGGACGAGATCGCCCGGGCCTTCGCCGGCTGGGCGGACGAAGTGCAAGAGGTAATCCGGGTCACTCCTGAGCAGGCCATCATCAGTGTGCCGGCCCAGGACCGCCCTTTCCTCGAACGGTGGGGCAAGGACCGGGTCACTCTGCTCGGGGACGCTGCCCACCCCATGCTGACCAGCCTCGGCCAGGGTGCGGGCACGGCGGTGGAGGACGCTGTGGTCCTGGCCCGCAGCCTGGCCTCGGCGCGTGACTGCAGGCAGGGACTGCGCGACTACGAGGCCCGCCGGCGTGTCAGGGTGCGGGGGATGGTGCACCTTTCCCATCGGCTCAGCCGGATCGAGCAGGAAGACCGGCGTCTGCCGCGCATGCTGCGCAACACCTACTTCCGATGGGTGCCGACAGGCGTGCTGTATCGCCAGAACATGTCCTTGCTGGCATTCGCGCCCACCTGGTGAGCACAGGCTCTCGGTCACCGTGGTGACCAGCACCCGTGTGACTGTGGGCTTCACCCAGATCGTCAACACCCTGCCGATTTTTGAGGATTGGAGCGATTTCGTGAGTACTCCGGTGAACGAGTGCCTTCCGGTGTTCCCCGCTCGGGATGGGGGTGGGCAGCTGAGGCACCAAGTGAGAAGGGAGCTGTTACGGGCAGCTCGCCTGAGACTCTTCACCCGCGTGACCAACGGCGGCATGAACGACCGGGCCGCATCATGACGGTACGGATGTACTCGACACCGGTGAACACTATGGCGGGTCCGACAGCGGCCTCGGTCTGCCGACCGCTTGGTCCGCTCGAACGCTGGTACTGGATCGCCGACCGGATCTCACCGCTCAACGTCATCGCTCGGACACAGGTGCGCGGGCGACTGCCGGTATCACTGCTGCGCCGGGCCCTCGACGAACTGCAGGACCGTCACCCGCTCCTCTCGGTTGCCATTCGTGCGGATCAGGACGGGCTGGACCCCTGGTTCGTACCACGGCTCGGCGCGATCCCGCTGCGGAGCCGACACCTTGAGGCGGGAGAAGGCGTGAAACTGGCCGCTTGGTGGGAGGTCGAGGTCGACGAGCGAGAGCTGCACGATCCCCTCGATGTGCACAGGGGGCCGCTGGCCCGCGCAGTCGTGCTCACCCGGACGGCACCGAACGGCACAGGTGAGCAGGTGCACGACCTGATGCTCACGATCTCCCACTGCATCGCAGACGGGACCACGGCCCTGGCGCTACTGGAGGAGTGGCTCCAGCACGCCGCCCGGCTCGACTGCGCGGTAGCCGGCTCAGCGGCTGTTCCGGGCCCGGACAGGTGGCCGATCCGGCCGGCGCCAGAGGCGATGTTCCCCCGTCGTCACCAGGGTCTTCCGGGTGCCGCAAACGCGATCACGCGGCAGGTGCGCGATCAGGTCAACTGGCGCCGGGCGCGCGCACGGCGGGTGGCTCCGAGCCAGTCAGTGCCCGGCGAACAGCGCCGCACCCGGCTGCTCCACCGGTCACTTTCCCCGGCGCAAGTCGACGCTCTGATCCGAGCCTGCAAGCGGGAAGGCGCGACCGTGCACGGAGCGCTCGCCGCAGCGATGATCGCCGCTGTCGCGGACGAGACCGGAGCCGCTCAGCCCGAGCACTACGTCATCGGCTCACCCGTCGACTTCCGCAGCGAGTTGCAGCCAGAGGTCTCCCCACGTGAGATGGGCAGTTACGTGGCGACGCTTCCCTCGTACGTCGCTTATCGTCCCGGAGAGTCCCTGTGGCGCACCGCTCGTGAGGTGAGTCGGGATCTGGAACGGCGTCGGCGCGAGGGCAACCACTTCGCCGCAGTCAACCTCCTGGGCCTGATCGGTCCGGAGACGGCCACGACGAGCGGTCCATTCCTGCAGCGTGTGGAATCCAAGGGCCCCGGCAATCTGTGCCTTTCCAACGTCGGGCGCTACGACTTTCCCGACAGCGTCGGGCCGTGGCAGGTCAGCGGCGCTCAGTTCATCGCGGGTATCTCAGTCTCGGGTTACGTCGTTGCCACGGTGAATACCAGCCATGACCATCTCCATTGGAATTTCACCTATGTCGAGGGCATCGTGTCGCGACCGCGTGCGGAGCGCCTGGTCACGACATGCGTCGACGCTCTCCTGGCCGCCGTTCAGCGTCCGTCGCACAGACGGTCCGTGCCCTCCGACGCGCTCTGCTCTTACTGAAGGAGTCATGTTGTTCGCACATCCCCGGCGCCTCCCACCAAAGGACCGGACCGTGGTCATCACCGGCGCGTCCTCCGGCCTGGGCAGGGAATGCGCACTCCACCTGGACCAGCTGGGATTCCGGGTATTCGCGGGTGTGCGGCGGTCCGACGACGCCCTGGCACTGACCGCGGCGTCGACATCCGGCCGACTGCATCCCCTCAAGCTCGACGTCACCCGAGAGGACTTGATCTGGAAGGCGGCCGCCCGCGTCTCGGAGGAGACGGGCGACGAGGGGCTGTGGGGCCTGGTCAACAACGCGGGGATGTGCCTCTCGGCTCCCCTGGAATGCCTTTCACCCGAGGCATTGCGGTACCAGATGGAGACCAACCTCATCGGCCACTTCGCTGTGACTCGGGCATTCCTGCCGCAAACACGGAAAGCGCAAGGCCGGATCGTCAACGTGAGTTCTGGCCTCGGCCGGATCGCCAGTCCCTACCTGGGTGCCTACGCGGCGACACAGTTCGCCAAAGAGGGGCTCAGTGATGCGCTCCGCCGTGAGCTCAGACCGTTCGGCGTGGCTGTGGCGGTGGTGCAGCCGGGTGCGATCAGCACTCCGATCTGGGGCAAGATGCGCGAAGCCGCTCACGACATCCTGAGCGGGGCGTCGCAGGAGGTCGCCGACCTCTATAGTCCGTCGTTTCTGAGATTCCTGGAGCGGAACGAACAGCGGGCCCGGTCGAGCACGACGCATCCGGAAGGCTTCGCCAAGGCTGTCGCCCACGCCCTCACGGCGGGTCGGCCGAGGACGCGCTACCGCGTCGGCCGTGACGCGCGGACCACCAGTGTGCTGGCGCGGTTGCTGCCGGACGCCGTACTGGACGCGGCCTTCGACGCAGTCGTCGCTACGCGGCGGGTACGAGCGCGGGAGTCGGTTGCCGCTCCGTCGTGACGGCCGATGGGCGGTTTCGTGGGTGGTTGGGCCGCCGCCCACCCAACTGGCTCAGGAGGTGAGGGCAAGATCGCACCACACCCTGGTTCCACCGCGCTCGGTCAATGTGCCCCATTTTTGTGCCAGTTCACGGACGAGCAGCAGGCCGCGGCCGTGTTCGTCCGTTGGCGAGGCGGCGACCTCATGGAACTCCTGGTGTGATCCTCCGTTGTCGACGACCTCTATGCGAAGGACGCTGCCGCTGACCGCCAGCGCCAACTGCACAGCTGAGGAATCTCCGTGGATCACAGCGTTGGTGAACAGTTCCGAAACCAGCAGGCGGGCCGTCGCAAGCACATCGCTGCCCGAAGCGACTTCCCAACCCTGAAGGACATCTTTGACGAATTCCCTTGCAGCCGACACGGAACGCGGGTCGGCACGAAGGATGATGGAAGCCGCCTGGTCGGCCGGCTGTTGCCGTAGCCCCCACTGACCCGACGACGTCCGCGCAGCTGCACAGCATGGCGTCATCAGTCCTCCGTTGCGACGGTTCTTCAACGTTCTTTGGGCACTACCGCCTGCAAGCAGCACAGTGAGTACCTTCGCCAGTCGCATGTGAACCCCTAGGTCAAGAAGTCAGTGGACGGGAGCGGCCCGTGCCGACGGAGCCGGATTGCACGCTGGGCGCAGCACTACAAGGAGGCGCCCTCGCAGGTCAGAGGCCCGCCCGGCGCCTCGACGCGGATCGCGCCGATCGGGGGGACAGAACCCTCCCCATGTCGTGCATTCCTTCGATCTCGCGGCCCGACCGAGCGGCGATCCTGACAGCGAGCACAGTGCCGGCGGCCGCTTCGCCTTGCCGGGTGGCAGGCGTTCGCGCTCCAGCCACGGCCGCAGCGCCGAAGGTCGCATTCGTGCCGTCCTCGGCAGTCCGCGCCGGGTGCTCTGGCGTCGTCATTGCTGGCCCTTCTGTATCGAGCGTGTGCGCTGCTACTTGCTCTGACACGACGGGGGAGTATTTGTGACGTGATGCCCGGGATTTCTGAAGGTGATCACTGTGCGTGCTCGATTGGTGGCGTACGGTATGATTGCCGGGGTAGAGGATGAAGGGGGCGTCGCAAGCAGCAGCTTGTCGAAAGCGTGCAGGTCAGCCGCTAGCCCCTTGAACGCCATGCGAACATCCCCGCCGAAGGAGCCGACCCGCGAGTTTGAATCCGGGATGGTTTGAGGGGGGAAGGTGCATGCTGAAGCAGAGCTGGGGGAGCGCCATCGTTGGTGGCAGCGGTGTACCCGCAGGGTTTTACGGTTTGATCATGCATTCCGACGCCGCTGCCACTGGCGCAGTGCGGTCTTCTGTCATTCTCAACAGGGAGATCCGCGCTTTGTGGCGGCGAGCAGGAGGGCATCTTTCGACGCCTGACGAACGCGCCGAGTATGAGCGGTTACTGGCGGAGTGGCTATCTTCTGTTCAACGTGAGAGGGCCGAGATCCAGAGCATTCCCTGAGCTCTTCTTCGAGCCGCAGTACCTTTCGATTGAAGACGTCAGGCAGTGAGCCGACGGTGTTCTGAGCGGGCCCGCCGATCGCGACAGGTGCTCTCAGCGCGGCGCCCCTACACATCGAGCGACACTGCCGATGGCCTCCAACTGGCCAATCATCATGATCCGCAGGACAAGCCGGTTGGTTGCTGGACTCGGTGAATTCCCGTGTATAACTTCTTCGCATGGCACCAGCAAGCTTCTGTCTGGAGCCTGAGTTCCTTCGGGTCGTGAAATAGGAATGTCTGAGGTTGGGCCACTGGCCGCAGTTCTCCCGACGTCTTTGCAACGTCCAGCCCATCCCGCCTGAGAGAGGACAGCTGAAACCGGTTTCGGGCATGCAGTCATGGAGAAAGGATTGCCTATGTTCTTAGGTGCGCAGCATGCGGCGGGCGAAGGAGAGCACTATTTATCGATGTATGCGGTTCGGCAGCGGGAGTTGAACCGGGCTTCAGCCAGTTTGTGGGCGTGCTACGCACGTCACCGCGCGAAGGTGACCGAATGCGTGGTGGCTCATGCTCCCGCGACGCCGGGGCGTTTGGTGGTGCTGGGGGCAGGCAATTGCAATGACCTTGAGCTGGGCAGGGTCGTGAAGGCCTTCAGTACGGTTCACCTGTTGGATCTCGACTCCGTTGCCATGGAGATGGGGGTCGAATGCCAGGGGATGAGATCTGCACCTGGGCTGCGGATCCATGGAGGAGTGGATGTAACCGCACCGCTGGACGACTCCCTAGGGGTAAACGGAGCAGACGTGGTGGTCTCGGCTGCCATACTCTCTCAACTGATCAGCGGTGCAGTGGAAGAGGGGCAGCAGGCTGAGGGCCTACTCCGAGTGCGAGATGCGCACCTTCAGACCATGCTCGGCCTGCTTCGCCCTGGTGGTCACGGCCTGCTCGTCAACGACATGGTGTCCTCCGACACCTGCCCTCAACTGCACTCCACGCCGCAAGACCGGCTTTCCACGCTCCTTCCGGCTCTGTTGGAAGAGCGCAACTTCTTCACCGGGTGCAATCCGCTGGCGATCGTGGAGCGGCTCAACGGGCCGCTCTTAGGGGCAACCGGCGTCGCTGTCAGCTCGCCGTGGCGCTGGGACGTAGGCACACGCAGCTACCTCGTGTGCGCTGTGTCCTTCCGGCGCCCGCATGAGAGTGCTACGCGCAGGCCTGGCCAAGACGCCGGCGAACACTCATGAAGCCGACCAGAGCACGCCATCATTGAGGACGATGCGCGGGTGCCTCACAGTCTGGATGAGACTCTGCCCGCTGTCCCTCGGATATGCCTGCAAGGTGGCCCACGCCCGCCTGGGTCTCGGCGCGAGTCGCCCCGTTCCTGTGCCACGGTCGCGCTGTGGCTCAATACGGGACCGTTGATGAATGGTTCGATCTTCGCCTCGTGCCTGAGCAACGAACTCAAACAAAGTCCAGCCGGCCGACTGTCGTTGCTCCCCTGCCCGCCCGAGCGAGGTCAGGATCTAGGTTCAGGAAATGCCTCAAGTGCTGTGCTGGCAGGCGGAGATGCTCGATGCCTCGCAGGCCACGAATAGCTGTCCCGGAAGGGGCACCCATGCCTCTGCGGCGTGGATCGCCCTCCTAACCCAGCATGTCCTCGAACAGCCGAACACCGGCCGTGGTCGCCTCCACGCACTCACTCAGCACCATGAGAGGCACTGGCGGCTGTGGCTATTGAGGGCACGACACCCCAGGCAGCACATGCGCGGCCGCACATCACTTCGCCAGAAACAGTCTGAATCAACCCAGTTTCAGACTTCTGTAGATGGACCGGCGGCGTCTCGGATCCGTTGACTTTCCTTACCCGACTACTCCGCACGTTCGGCATATGTCTCCTCCCGAATTGGCTCCATCCGTGACCGCTTCTCTTTGAAGGCTGAGTCGTTTGGAAATACATGCACGCATACGGGCACCCATATGATCAGTCCTATCGATCGCTTCCGTCCTTACCGCCGCCCCGGAGCTTCGCACAGAGCACTCCTGCCACGCCCATCTATGACGCCCTCTACGCGGAGTGGGTCGACTCCTTCCGGTCTACGCCGGGTGACCGCAGCGGCGAGGAGGTACTGATCCCTGCTGAATTCGGGAGCAATTCGCACGCCACGAGTTCGGGCGCCGCTCACGTAGTCGAGTCGTATAGCAGTTCCCACAACGCCTACGGTGCGAAGACCCCCAGCATGCCCAGCAGTGCTGGGAGAGAAGGGCATTGGCAGCGTGTTGCGTCGATCGGGCAGCACACGCCTGAGATGCAGCAAATCGCGGCCGAGCTGCCCTGGCGAGAAACTTTCGACCCGCGAACGGCGCGACCAACGGGTGCACACGAGACCTCATTGGGTGAAGGCTTGCAGATGGCGTCCCTCGTGCCACCGACCTGGCCTCCTCCCTCCGTCCGATCCAAGGTTTAGCCGTCGATAATTTCGATGATGAGTAAATCGGATATCGCCAACGCGACATCTTCCCGCTGCCGTGAGGAAGAATGATTACCTGACATTTCTCTTCTCTCTGGACTGGCGGCGCCCGAAAAAGGGTGCTCACTCATTTAGCTCGTCCGTTCGTCATACGAGGTAGGCGCTGAGATCTTTACCAGCGCGTCCGGTCTGAATGAACAGACGTCGCGGGCGTATGTCCAGTTACGGGAGATTGTTGGTGATGGAGTTACGGCAGCGCCGGCGTTGGGCCGGTGGGATGTCTTTGGCGTTATCGAGTGCGTTAGCGGCGTCGCTTGCGGCGACGGGTTTGGTGTCTTCGGCGTGGGCTGATGCTGGGGATGGTCAGGCGACGGTTCGTGTGGTGCGGGAGGTGAATGCCAACGGTAAGTGGGATTCGGTGCTGGAGCCGGGCTGGGCCGG
>NZ_JBVKCZ010000070.1:0-23515 GCF_055634335.1 Streptomyces sp. NPDC111802
ACAGCGACCTTCTCGCACTTCCCAATCGGCGGCCGAGTCGTCGTGGGGAGCCGGGCGGCCAAGCATCTCAAGCCACACAACGGCAGCCACTTATCAGCCACACCCAGCTCCCCCGGGCGCCACAACCCTACGAATGGCTGGGGCAGCCCCAGGAAGAAGGTAGAGCCATTTATCGCGGCCTGGGGCTGGCGCCGGCGCAGCCTGGCGGCGTACTCGGGCCCGAACTTCTCACACCACTGCCGGATCGTCTCGTGGGACACGATGATCTGGCGGGCCAGCAGCAGCTCCTCCACCTCGCGGTAACTGAGCGGGAACCGGAAGTACAGCCACACCGCATGGGAAATGACCTCCGCCGGGAACCGAAACCCTCTGTACGACACGGCCGTCTCGGTCCCCACAGCCAGCCCCCACCCGGGAAGATCAACAAACCCGGCGATCATCCCAGACCCGAGACACCCCACTCAAGTTGACGACGCCCTGACAACCAGTCAGGACAACATCACTGATGGTGATCAAGGGAGGGAAGGCCGGAACAGGCCAGGTCACTCCTGATGTGGGGCACACCAGACAGCGGCCCCGGCCAGGACCTGCGCCCGCTGCGCGACCCGAACGCCCCAAGCGATGACGGCGGCGAAGAGCGCCTTTGGGACTCATTGGTGGAGCGGTGGACTCTCCCGCCGTGGGAAGTTCACCATGATGGCGTGCAACATCAACTTCCGGACCGTGGACCGCACCGCCAACCGTGGCCTGCGATCGGCCATCGGCCCGGGAAGAGGGAACCGGCAGGCGGGTGACAGGGTCTTCCCGCAGGTCGGTTTGGTGGCTCATGGAGGAAGCGTGGAGCAGAGGATCTTGGCGCAGCGCTACGAGTTGGTGGAGCAGCTTGGGCGCGGCGGCATGGGGACGGTGTACCGGGCGGTCGACCGTCGGCTGCGCCGGGCTGTCGCCGTGAAGACGCTGTCCGCCGAACTGGCACGGCAGCCCCAGTTCGTTGCCCGGTTCCGACGAGAGGCGCACGCCGCCGCCGCGCTCAATCACCCCGGCATAGCCACCGTTCACGACGCGGGTGAGGACTCCGCAGGCGGTTCCGCTGAGCCGTACCTGGTGATGGAGTACGTGAAGGGCCGGGCTTTGAGCGAGGTCGTGGGCGATGGTCCCATGCCGGTGGCGCAGGCCGTGGACATCACCAGACAGGTGCTGGAGGCTCTCGAACACAGCCACCGGCAGGCCATCGTGCACCGGGACATCAAGCCGGCCAACGTCATGCTCACGCGCGGCGGTACGGTCAAGGTGCTCGACTTCGGCATCGCCAAGGCACTCAGCGAGGCGGCGACCCGCCTCACCGGCACCGGAGTCGCGGTCGGCACGCCCGCCTACCTGCCACCCGAGCAGATCGTCGGAGACGAGACCGACCACCGTACGGACCTGTACGCCGTAGGCTGTCTGCTGTACGAGCTCGTGACGGGGCGCCCCCCGTTCACTGGCGAGTCACCGTTCTCCGTGATGCACCAGCACCTGGCTGCGGAGCCTGTGTCGCCGTCCTGTCTGCGGCCGGAGCTGCCGACTGCGATGGACGCGGTCATTCTGCGCGCTTTGCATAAGGGCCGAGAAGACCGCTTCGCGGACGCGGCCGCGATGAGGGTCTCGCTCGCCGAGGCCGCACTGGTCACCGCTGCGTCCGTGTCCCCGACCCCCACCGAGGTCGATCCGGCAGCCAGGACAGTGACGCGCTCGGCCGTCGCTCCGCAGGCCTCTGCCGAAAAGGCCCCGTCAACCAGGTCCCAGAACCGGCGGCGAACGGGGGTCGTCTTCCAACCGTCGGCCGAGGGCCTGCTCGCGCTGCTCGGCTGTCTGCTGTCCGTGATGGTCTCCCGGACCTATGCCATCGAGACCAGCCACTTCCCCCAAGTGGCCTTGCTCGCCGGGGCCTTCGGATCAATGCTGCTGCTGTGGTCGGCACGGCTTTCCTGCGCCGTGGCATGGGGCCCAGTGGCCGAGGGGGTGGCCGTACAGTCGGGTCTCGCCCGCCAGTACATCGGCTGGGACACCCACTACGTCGTCCTGGCTCTCACCCTCGGTGCGGTCGCCGCCGTCTGTCTCGTCGCGGGGTACCGCGACACGCGCCTGGGCGGGTTCGCTCTCGTCGCCTTCTGGTTCACCAGCCTCACGTGCGTCTGGTTTTTTCTCGACGACCTCCGCAAGATCGGCGTGTTCTACGCGCTGCTCCTGGGCGTCACGATCGCCGTCGGCACGCACGTACTCAAGTCACGCACCCAACCGCCGCAGCGCACAGACCACGGCGAGACACGCAACGACGAGCGGAACGCAGAAGATTCGGCAGCCGACCCCCGCAGACAGCAGTCGGCCGCCGCACCCGCACCTCGATGAGGCCGTACGGGCTTCGCTGCGGCCACGGCCGTGGGGCGTCAGCGACCGCAGCGCGCAGTGGGAGACAGACTCCGGTCCCTGAGTCGCTGGCATGCTGAGGGCCGGACCGCGTCTTCGGCGCAGGCGGGCTCCACCAGAGCGTGCGGGAGTACGTCCTTCGAGCCGGTACCTCACAGATCACCGCGCCCACCCTGGGGGAATGGTCTGCGAGGTGTCGGGGCGGGGCCGCGTCAGTTCTTGTCCGGGATCGTGTCGTCGATGATGATCACGGGCTCCGGGTCGTCCGGGCTGGTCGCGGCCTTGATCCGGTCGATGGCCGGGGCGATGGCGTTGTACACGCGCTTGGACGACGCCGTGTTCTCCCTGTCGCCGACGAAGCCGGAAACGTGGGCGT
Organism: Streptomyces sp. NPDC111802; assembly: GCF_055634335.1. Taxonomy (NCBI): domain Bacteria; kingdom Bacillati; phylum Actinomycetota; class Actinomycetes; order Kitasatosporales; family Streptomycetaceae; genus Streptomyces; species Streptomyces sp. NPDC111802. The sequence continues at coordinate 2,783 of NZ_JBVKCZ010000070.1, forward strand.
TGTTGTCCAACTCCTTGAGGTAGGCCACGAGGTTGGTCCCAGTCATCGAGACCTCCACCAGGCCGCGGCCGGCGCGGGGCCCGGTGGAGATCTCCGACACCTTCGCCTTCACCTCGTTGACCCCGCCCTCGGGCTTCGTCTCCTCCCACAAGTCCTTCGAGCACACGAGGGTCACTCAGGCAAGGCCGGCGGCCTTGCTGAGCCGCTCGTCATGACCGGCCGGAGACTGCGTGCAGCCGCTCACGACCAGGGCGGCCGCGACCACGATGGCGCCGGCGCCAACCGGGCGTCGTAACAGGTGAGTTATTAGGTTCTTCACCCGGAGATCTCTGGACAGCGACCTGCACGGATATACGCGCCCGTGAGATTTCGGCCGAAAGTACTGCTGTCGGATGATTGCGGCGACACCCTGCCCGCCGTGCCGTTGTAGTCCACCCGTATCGCAGGGAGAAGCTGTGCCTGGTGGGCGTACGCCGGGGGCCTGCGCGGCATGGCGCAGGCCCCCGGGTGGTGCGGTGGATCAGGGGACAGGCCCCTCCTCCGATTAGGCGGCGACGCGAAGTTGGGTCGGCGAGTGGTCCTCCTCGCGGCCAGCTCGGGTCTGGAGGAGATGGTGCGCTCTGGCCCACGCGCCGACATCCCTGGCGTTGTTGTCGGCGAAAGCGCGAACCGCTGCGGCGAGCCACGGTGCGAGGTCGCCGGCGCTGGTCACGTAGCAGGCTTTCAGGAAGGCGATGGCCTGCTGGGAATCGACGGGTAGGCCGGTGCCCTCAATGATGCGGCGGGTGGTGGTGCTCGGAAGCTCGCCCTTGGGGTCACCAGGCCAAGAAATACCGTTCATTATGCACCTCCCCTAGAACCTCGACTTCAGAAATCCAGGTCAAGGTAATCAATGTCATTGAGAGTGACATCAGAGAGTCCCATCGCGCGTGCGCCACCGTCCTGGAAATACACGTCTTTAAACCCTTCGGCGATGATCCCGCGCATCTGCTGGTCGCTGGCTCCAGCGTCGCGGGCGTCGAACAGGCGCTGTGCGTACGCCGGGGGGAGGTGCACGGTGAGCCGCCGGAAGCGTCCGTCGTCGGTCGTGCCGATGGGCGCGGTGTACCCGAACCGGGCCCGGGTCTCCACCGTGATCCCGCCCGTGGTGGCGGCCTGCTTCTGCCGGCGCTTGCGCACCTGCGGCTGCCACCGCTGCCGTACCGCGTCGTCGATCTTTGCGGCGACGTCGGCACGGGCGTGCTTGCGGGCCCCCCTGCGGTACCTGTTGACGGAGTCGGCGGTGACACCGATCTCCTGGGCGACGGCCTTCGCGCTGCCCAACTGCCGGATCAGGTAGCCGATCTGGCCCTTGAGCGTCTTCGGCGGCTCCCGCGTGAATGACTCCCGGTCGGCCCGCTCGATCGCGTCGTCGATCTCTCCCGCCACAGCCCTACTCCCCCTCGTCCAGGACGGCGTCGCCGCCCTTGATGTGCCGGGCCGGGTTGAGGCCCTGCTCCATCAGGTCGACCGCCCACAGCATCGACTGCACGCCTTCCAGCTTCGCCAGGCCGGGCGTGGGCCCGAGGCGGAAGGCGCCGGGCTGCGGCTTGCCCGAGGCGGCGTACGGAAGGAAGTCCAGCGGCGAGTCACCGGGGCTCGGGTAGACGACGCAATCGGACAGCACGGCGAGTGGGAACAGGCCCGTCATCTTCGCCATGTTCAGCAGCTTGCGGTGCATGTTGACCCGGGCCTTGGAGATGACGGCCGCGCGGATGTCGGGGCGCCAGGTCGGCCGCATCATGGCCGGCCACGGCTCGCCCTCTTTGTAGCCCTTGCCTTGCGGGTTCTCGAACAGCTTCCCGATGCCGCCCTTGACGGTGGCCTTGATCGCGGACAGCACGGCGGTCATCGCCGGGTCGACGTCCTTGTGGCGCTCCATCGCCGCCAGGAACTCCGCGTCGGTGAGGTCCTTGGTGACGCCGAGGTCGGCGAGGGTGTCGACGTATGCGGTCTTGAGGCGGTCGTGCCACGGGTCCAGGTACGCGCCGGTCTCGCGGCGCAGGTACGCCTCGATCGGGGCGACGTTGTAGCCGAGTTCCTGGGCGTAGGCGACGGTGTGTGTCTGGTACCAGGCCGGACCCGTCGGACGTTCGCCGGTCGGCGTGAACGGGCTGGGCAGGCGCGGGTCCAGCTCCACGTGGGAGAGGTCGACCAGCCAGGAACCGGGGATCTTCGGGTTGAACGCCGGGGCGTGGAAGTGTTCGGGCGCGGACAGGCCGACCGTGAGCCTCGCGGCGGCCGCGAGGAAGGCGGTGTTCAGGTCGAGGCCGACCGCGTACGGCAGCGTGCACTCCTCATCGGTGAGCAGGTCCACCGACCGCACCCACTGGTACGCCTCCTCATGCAGGAAGCCACCCTTCCAGCCGATCCGGTGGTTCGCGGGGTGCTCGGGCTGGCCCTCCGGCGGCGCCGGGTCCATCGGCTCCGTGCCCAGGCTGCCGGGGTTGTGGCCGGAGACCCAGTTGCCGGTCGCCTCATCGCGCACCGGCCGCGTCGGCGCGCGCAGCGCGGTCATCAGCTCCAGGCCCGAGACGGCTGTCGACCCGCGTGGGGTGATGACCCGCTGGGCGTACACCCCGAGGACGCGGGCGACGTCGGCCGGCTCCATCCCGGCGACGCCGGGCCAGGCCCTCGAGTCGAGCGCGTCCCACGGCAGGATCGCCAGCTGCACGCACTGCCGCTCGCGGCCCTGCGCTTTGCGGAAAATCCGGGCCCACGGACCGAATCCGCGCTGGGTGAGCTGCCACTTCGCCTTCAGTACCTGCTTGACGACCGGGTGATCCTCGGGCAGGCGCAGGCCCCGGCGGTCCTCCAGGCGCTCCGGCAGCCCGAGTTTCACCGCGGCCGCGGCCGTGAGCACGATCAGCGGGTCGGCGTCCTTGCCGTACCGGTTGAGCTTCGGCGCACCGAGGCCCGACTCGCGCAGCGTCCACTCCACCAGCTCCACCACCGTGCTCGCCGGGCAGTCCAGCACCAGGCCGTCGACGCCGTACGCGGAGCCGTCACCGTCCAGCACCGCGAGCGGGCCGTGGGGAAAACGCGGGTCCAGCGCGGGCGCGGTGGCCTTCTTCGCAGCCGGGCGGCGCGACGACGCGGGGCGCGCGGCCGGCCGTTCGGGCGCGGCCGGGACGGCGGGGGCCTGTCCCAGTGCGACAGCCTCCGTCTCTGGCGCGGGGGTGGCCGGGCCGGTGAACGTGGCCGGCACTTCCGGCTGCGGCGTGACGGCAGGGGCGGGCGCGGTAGGGGCGCCGTGCGCGGGGTACTTCGCCGCCCACCCCTTCAGCAGCCGCTGATACGCCTCCAGGCGCGGCGACTTCGGCTCGGAGCGGCCGTTCTCATAGTTCTTCACCGTCTGCGTCGACGTCTTCAGCGCGACCGCGAGGCGGGCCTGGGTGATGCCGGCGGCCTCCCGCAGCCGGGCCCGTTCCGCCGGGGGTGGGAGCTGCGGCTCCTCCTCCAGCAGCGCGTCGACGGACGCGAACAGCTCTTCCTCGGATGCCATACGTCTACCTCCACCCCGAACACTAGCAGTCTTTACCCCGCGATTTAGCCTGTTTCTTTAACCCTGACGAAGTAGATTTTCGGCGGGGTTTGGACACGGGGCGTGCTGGCTCTGGGGACTCGCGTGATGAGGGGCTCATGTGCCGGGCAGACTGTGGATAAAGTCCACAGGCACCACCCGTCCGGCGGGCCAGCGAACGGCGGGACGGATGGCGGAGCAGCTCAGAACGGGGCGAAGCATGACAGTGATCGTGGAGAGCGCGAGTGAGTGGCTGGACACGATCACCGCTCAAGCACGCAGCGCCCAGGCGAAAGTTGTGAACGTCACGTAATTCCCCGGGCCCGGCGTCACGTAATTCCCCAGGTCCTGACCTCGTCCATGTCTACTTGATCGAGGGCTTGTTTGTCTTCTCGCTGCCTCCTCCTAGGGGCCGCTTGTTGGGCCGGTAGCTGGGGCCGTTCATGATCACCTGGTGGCTGGTGTTGATCAGCCGGTCCAGGAGTGACTCGGCGACGACGGGGTTGGGGAGAGCGGATACCAGTCGCTCGGCGCCCCGGTTGCTCGTGAGGATCAAGGACCGGCCTTGCCGCTCACTGACCAGCTCGTAGGGGTCGTCGGCCTGGGCGGCGGTGAGCGGGCGCATCGCGAAGTCGTCGAGGATGAGCACGTCGGGACGTACCAACTCGCGCAGTCGGCGGTCGCAGGTGCGGTCCGCGTGGCCGCCGGCGAGGTCCGCCAGGACCCGACTGGTTTTGGCGAAGCGGACGTTGGCGCCGAGACGAATCGCGAGGTGCCCGAGTGCCTGGGCGACGTGTGTCTTCCCGACGCCGACCGGCCCGAACAGAATGACGGACTCTCCGGTGTGCAGCCAGCGCAGGGCGGCGAGGTCGCGGATCTGGGCGGCGGGCAGCTTCTGGGAGGCGGCGAAGTCGAACTCCTCCAGGGTGACCTGCTGCCCTGTTCAAGTGCCGCATGGGTCTTGAACAGTTCGCCCTCGTGGAAGACCTGCACGAAGGCTTGGGTGGAGCGGACGTCGACGCGCTGTCCGATCAGTTTCCACGGCGCCGAGTAAAGGGTGCGGCCCACCTTGATGTGGATGTCCGGACCGACCGTTGCCGCACTCCAGCGGGCCAGCACGAACGGCGTCTTGGGCAGCGGCAGCAGCGTGGCGGCCTCGACGGCCTCGAACACCGACAGTGGAGATGCCCCCGCCCAGCGGCCGGCACTGCCGGCGACCGGCGACCTCGCTCGACCAGCGGATCGCATCGGCCTGCATGTGCTCGAGGGAGACGAACTCCCGTCCCCGCCACCACGAGTCCCTTATATAGGGCATGGGGCGCTCGACTCGGGGCTTGTCTTTTGGCCGGCCGGCGCGGGCTGGGTCCACCAACGCGCCGTAGTGCGTGGCGAGTTCGGCATACGCCTTGTTGATTTTGGGGTCGCAGAAGTCGGGCTTGTCGACCCCGGTGCGCAGGTTGTCGGGCACGAGTCGCCGGGCGACACCGCCGAAGAACCGGAAGGCTTCGACGTGGGCCTCGGTCCAGGCGTGCTGGTCGAGGTGAATGACGGGGCGGACGAACATGTGCCGTGAACAGGCCAGGATCATCACGAACGCCCAGATCCGGTGCCGTTTCCCGCTGCGGGGATTGGTCCACTGGCCGAGGAAGCCGTAGTCGATCTGGGCCTCCAGGCCCGCCTCGACTTCGTCGCGCAGGACGGTGACCTGCGACCTTCTCGTCTCCTCGGGCAGCATCGCCGATATCCACCGCCGCGGCGAGGACACCGACGCCGTCAGCCCGTGTTTGTCCCGCAGCCGTTGGTGGATCGTGGAGACGGTCACCGTCCCCAGCAGGCTCTTGATGTAATCGCCGTGCTTGTCGATCTCGGGCCAGGTCACCTGCCGCAGCCGGGCGTCGGCGAGCTCGGGGAACCAGACCTTGACCAGGCCGCCCCAGGCCGCCCCAGTCCGCCGCGGTCATCGCCGCGCCGCCCCGGACTCATCCCGGCGGCCTCCGCAGGGGCCAGGTACTTCCTGATCGTCTTGCGGTCCACTCCCAGCGAAGCGGCCAGGTCGCTCTTGGAACGGCCCGCATACCAGTGGACGTAGATCTCGGTCACATCGACCACGTTGAACGTTCTCCTTGCCATGGTGCGCTTCCCTCGACCTCGAACCACTGATCGAGGAAAGCGTCCGTGTTCTCGACGGCCAGGACTATGACCCCCGACACCCGTCGTCCCCATGGGCAATTACGTGACCGCGGGGGTGGGGAATTACGTGACGCGGAACCCGCCTCACCTGGGGAATTTGGTGATCGCTCACACAATTCTTCAGCGCATTGGGCGACCGATGCTGCGATTTGACACGGAGGCGGTCGCGCATGAACTGCACGACGGTGTGCCCGGCTTCCCGCAAACCAGGGTAGGCGTGCCGCAGCGGTCCCCATCGGGTGTAGAACACGCGGAGGCCACGACGACCGCAGTGGGCGAAGGCCAGGACGTAGAACGGCGCAGACCACGCCGCTGGGCTGACGTGCTCTCACACCATCAAGTCAATCCACGCCCCGCTGGTTATGTCTCCCCCTCGCCGCTGCACCTTTCGCGCATGGATCACTGTGCGCGTCTGCGCTTCGTGAGCATCACGTCCTGGAAGCGCCCGGTCTTGGCGGTCGGCGGATCTTGGCTTATTGCTGCGAGTCGCGGTGAAGATCCCGGATGACGCCGGCCAGTTGGGGGAGGCCAGACAGATCGATGGTACGCGCGTTGACCGCGTACCCGACCAGGCCGAGGAGGCGGTGAAGGATGTCGGCTTTTTGTTGTTGGTGGTGCCAGTCCGGGCCGTCCGGGTCGCCGTCGTCCGTGGGCTGCTGCGGGGCGCTGCGGAAGTCCTTCGGTCAGGCATTTGCGCAAGACCGTTGGCCACACGAGCGGGACCGGCTCGGGACGGTCCTGGGTTTCGGAGCCGCGGGCCGCCAGGATGACTCGTGCTTCCCGCGACCGGTCGACGCGCTCCTGGCGGTTCACCGATGGCGGCCAGTTGGGCTGCAATTGCGACCGATCCGCTGCGCACGTTGGCGGGCCCATTCTCCTTCCGCGCGTCGGCTGCGGCACCCGCGGGCCTGTTCGTCCCTCTCGCTTTGGGTGGGCGGCACTGTGCCGTCTGGTCGGGTGTGGGCCCGGCTGAGCCGAAGGTGTCGCCGCTCTGCCGTCTGGCGCCCTCTGAGTTCCCGCCATTGGGCGACCGTGCGCGCGCCGCCGCCAGGCACAATGCGGTCATCTCGCACGCTCTCGGCGGAACCACCGTGCTCCCGTCGTCCCTCGCGGACGACGGCCCCGCCGCGGCCCCGCAGTTTATGCCCCTCGACAACCCGCAAGGAGGGGCAGCCGGTCTATTCGTCAGCTTGCCGACCCCGCCGCCGGCCGCTAAAGCCTGACCCGTACCCAGCAGACCACCCGCCACCGCCCGCACACCCACACCACCGGACGACTGCCCCAACACCCGCCGACCGATGACGACCCCGACCACCACGCCCCGCATAAACACCCAACCCCAACCTTTCCTTCTACGAGAAACACCTAAATCAACCCAACACACCCCGCCCAAGGCTCAGGGCCGGGCAGGCATAGTCGCCGCAGCCGGGGCCGGAGCCTCAGCCGGTGCCTGCGGCACACCCTCATCCGCCGGCGCAGACGCAAGAACCGACACCGCAGACGCAGCCTCAGCCGACGCAACAGGCCCAGCCGACGCCGGACCAGCAGGCGCATGAGCAGGAGCAGGAGCCTCAGCCGGAACCGGAGCCGGTGCCGCCGGTGCCGGCTGCTGCTCCACCGGAGCAGTCACCCCAGGCACGGCCGGCGCAGCCGCGGACGGTTGGTGGTTCGTCTGCGACCGCCCGCTACCGCCACCACCACTGAACAGACCAGACCAATTCGTCTGACCACCCAGCAGCTGCCCACCCGAAGAAGCCGGCGTGCCCGAAGCACCAGCCCCAGACGAACCACCAACCGGACCCGCGGAAACCCCACCAGCAGCCGGCACAACCGCCGCAACCGGAGAAGAACCCCCAACCCCAACCCCAACCCCAACCCCAGCCGCAGGCGCAGGCGCAGGCGCAGCCGCATCATCCGGCGCCGGAGCCGCTGGGGCTGAAGCTTCAGCCCCAGCTGAGGCCGCAGCCGAACCACCAGACGCACCACCACCAGGCACAGCCGGGGAAACCCCACCACCGGGCGCAGCCGCAGGCGCAGCCGGAGAAGGACCACCAGCCCCATCCCCAGCCGGAGAAGCCGCCGGAGCCGGAGGCTGCTGAGCGTGCCGGCCCCCGGTATCACCTCCAGCCGGAGCACCCATACCCGCGCCAGGCTTCTTCCACAGGCCCGCCCAGTCGGTCTTACCCGACCAGCCCCCAGCCAACACGCCCTGCTGCGCCGAAGGACCGGTCGGCTGACCTTCCGCAGCAACCCCGGCACCAAACCCACCGGCGACAGAAACATCCGCCCCAGCCTCATCCGGGGTCTTACCTAGCCCCAGCCCATGACCGACCTCATGCCCAGCCGGAGCGTTTCCCAGCCCGAGCCCATGACCCGCCTCACGCCCAGTCGTCGCCGACGGATCAGCCGGAGCGGCAAGGGCGCTGCCCAGCCCCGTACCCCCAACCACACCGGCGCCAGGAGCAGCACCACTCACGGCGGAACTACCCACACCAAGCGCCGGATCAACACCAGCCTCCACATCCCGGCCAAGCAACGCCCCCACACCAGAGTTCGCGTCCCGGCGAGTGGACCCGTCAGCACCACCAGGAGCGGCGTCACCAACCGACGAACCACCCGCGGTGGTAGCCGGCGCCACCGTGCCACCAGTGCCCGCAGCACCACCTATAGCGGTACCACCAGCAGCCCCCACAGAGCCCGAACCACCAGCGGACGACCCCACAGCAGCAGTACCCGCAGCGGCCGAAGCGCTGCCCGTGCCGGCGCCGCCACCCGTCGTGCCCGTACCACCGCCAGATGCCCCCACCGCATGACCCGTATCAGCCTTGCTGGTACTGCTGGAGGTACCAGCAGTACCGCCGGTCGTCCCCTGACCCTGGGTCGCGCTGCTGCCGCCGGTCGCCGAAGCCCCGCCACCAGAGCCAGCGCCTGCAGTGATGCCTCCGACACCGGTGCCCGTGCCCGCCGTCGCGCCGGCCTCACCAGTACTACCGCCCGCGGTGCCGGTGTTGGTGCTCTGAGAGGATCCCCCGGTCAGTGACTGAGCCAGCCCATCGAGGTGCATCTCCCTGCCGATGTGCTGGATCTTCTCCCTCTGCTCGGCAGTGAACAATCCGTTGTCCCTGCGGTCCCCCAGCTCCGTCAGCTTCGTCACACCCGCCGCCTGCAGCGCCTTCCGCACGCCATCGACCCGGTGCAGGGTTTCCTCGGGATAAGACCTGTCGACCGCCCCGTCGACAGCCTCCTGGAGGGCATCACGCTGCAGCGCAGGCAACGGCCCCTTCGAGGACAAGGCGAGATGAACGAGTTCGCGACGCGCCTGCCCCGTGGCCGCCTTAATCCTCTCCGGCATATCCGCAGGAAGCAATCCCAACTGCTCGCGTTCGTTGTACTCCTCCTGCGTTCTCACACCCGCCGACTGAAGCACATTCCCCCGAAAGTCATGCTCAATACGCTCCTCTGGGGAAAGCTTCTCGTAAGCCTCCCTCTCGGCCGGCGACATATTCCGCTGCGCGGTCTCCGAAGCCTGAGTCTCCCCCGCGAGCTTGTTCTGCGTACCCTTACCGATCTCCTCGACCTTCGCCAACTGCTCCGGAGTCAGCAGCCCCTTAGCCTTACGCTCCAGATACTCCTGCGCAGTCTGAATACCCAACTCCCGAAGCACCCTGCTCGCCCCCTCACCGACAATCCGGTCCACGGCAGCACCACCCAGAGATCGCCGCTCAGCATCCAAGCCACCACCCGACCGGCCCAGAGCCCTCTCCACCGGATCAAAACCTGACCCACCAGTCCCCGGCAACACCGAACTATCCGACGACGGCGACACCAGCTTCTCCGCAGGACGCTCCGGCCTCTCCACCATATTCTGCGGTGACGACGGTATACGATATGGATGCCCATTGAACCAAACGAATTTTTGGCCGTTAATGGTTTCAACGCGATTCGCGGGCACGGCAGCGCTCGGAGGCGTTGTCTGCTTCCAGCTCCCCTGGTGTGCGGTCCACTCTTCCTTGGTGTTAATGTTGGTAAGTACCGTTCCGCGCTGTGAATGCTCCATGGACCATATACCACCTTTATCGTCCATGTAATGTCTAGGTTCACCGTTATTCTGCGTTTCACCATCCGGCAGCGATCCCACGATTTGCGGTCCCCTCTCCTTAAACGAATCCGGGGTACGCGTCTCCGACTGGTGCCGGCGCTGCCAGTCCTCAATCGAGGAGGCCTTGCCGGTTGCCAGGTCGAAGACGGTCTTCCCGTCCTCGGTGAGGACCCCCTGATAACCCTGTATAGCGTCTTGCATTTCCGGGTCGACCGGCGCGTGCTGGCGTCGCCAGTCCTTAACCGGGTAGGTCTTTCCGGTTTTCGGGTCGAAGACTGTCTGCCCGCCGACGCTAAGGTAACCGCTGCTGTACCCCTGGCTGGCACTCAGTTTATGCCCAAAGATTGTGACATGGCCATGCCACTCATTCAGGCCCTGCCCCTCGGCCCCGGCGTGCACCCCAGGAGCCTCGAGATGGGCACTCCAATTACCGCGGTTGTCGACGCTGCCCCCTGCATCCATCAGCCGGATTTTCCTGGGGGTACTGGTACCGTTCGGATCTGTCACCGTCACCGTTGGCTCGAACCCGGCATGCCACTCGGCGTGCCAGCCAGTTTTCGGGTCGTAAGACACACTCCCTCCGGCACCCAGGCCGCTGATCTGGTAGCTATTACCCCCCTCAAAGGGAGTGAAAGTGAAGGTCGGCCGGGCTTCGGCATCTGCCTTAAAACGCAGCCCGTCCTTGTCCACCTCGACGCTCGTGCCGGCGTGCAATCCGCTGATGCTGCCGCTGACCCCCCTGGGGCCTTCCAGCGTTAACTTCGGGTCCGCGTTGTAATGGCCCTCAAATTTCAACCCGCCATCCGGCGACCATCCCAGTTTGACCCCAGTTTCCAAGCCTTCAATCGTGCCGGAAACCCCACGGTAACCCAGTGTGAGAGTCGGCTTGGTCCCCTCTTCAGCCTCAAGCTGAAGACCTTTATCCGCCGTCCACTCAAAGTTAAGACCGGCGTACCCTCCCTTAGCCCCGATAGTCATTCCATTCGGAAGAGGAATCGTTGCCCCCGGAGCGATCCTAAGATGCCCCTTATAACTGCCTCCCTCCCTGGTGACCTCACCGTCCAGCCCCTCAACTTCGACGTCCTGCCCCCCAACTTTAAGCTTCAGCTTTGGCGCAACCTTTAAATGGCCATCACCTGTGAATACGTTACCCCTCGCCTCCGGCAAGACCTGAAGCTCCATATTGCTTCCCTTAGGGCCATTCAGCTTCAAGTTCGGCTTGAAACTCACGTTGCCGCTTGGGTCAACACTAAGGGGTCCGGATTCTTGCGTGGCCGAGTTCGCTGGAGCCGCGAAGGCGGAGGCCCCGCTGACCGCACCAATTCCTCCGATGGCGCCTAAGGACAGAGTCACAACGGCGTAGCGATTCGCCGCTATGACCGAGTTGCTGCGAATCTTCTTATGACGTGCCATGACCTCATCCTCCTGGCAGAGCGAAATAGACTGGACGGTTATCCCAGCCTCGGGCTTCTATGTTCTCCGGCTGTCCGGACATCAGAATTTCTCCAGCAGCCCTCAGTCGAGATATTGGCGCAGAGAGCCTGTTTGCTGACGTGTTCCGTCCTGCGGCCTTGCAGGTGAACGCTCTGCGCCAGCCACCAGGGGGCTTCCCTCCCGGCTGTAATCATCCTGACAGGCGTGGCAGGAGGCGTGGGTCCGTAATTCCATGACTGACACGTTTGGTGGGGAGCGCGTGACGATTGGCCGTCAGCGGCGGGTGCTGTTCAGCGCGTCAGAAACGGCGATCTGCATCCGAAAGGGGAGCCAACTTGTCGCATGCCTGATCCAGATGAGTGAAGATATCCGGGGAGCCTCAAGGCTGGCGCCAATCTGGCGGCGCGAGAACGGCCAGCGCATACGCCTGGTAGGTAAGACGACATTGACGGCGTTATGAGCGCTTGCGGCGTGCCCGTCCAGTGCGGCGTAAGTTCAACAGGATGCACCGGCAACGCTTCTTAACCGACGACGGGAAGCTCAGTTTTGACCACGCCGATCTCGTCTACCAGCACGCCGAGTCCGCTGCGTTCGCGCTCGTCGGACGCTGCAGGTGTTTGGCCAACTACGCCGCGGCGTTCGAGGCAGGGGCGAGTGTGGCGGGCGAGTCAATCACCGCTCGACAAGATGCGCACTCGAGTAACGTCGGTGGGGGCCTCACGGTCAAAGGCTTCGACCTAGATCATCAAGGGTCTGACCTGTCGCTACCGACTTTCGGGCGGATCCCACGCAGCAGCGCCGGTCAACTCGTCTCGCTGGGGGCTCACGGACACATCAGACCTGGGCAGTGCTCTGTCTTGATATCCAGGCAGCCACCTCGGCTCGGGAGCCGAAGCCCAGCTTGCTGCGGATCCGGTTCAAGTAGGTGGCTGCTGAGCGGTGCGATATATGCAGCCGGGCGCCGATCTGGCGGTCCGTCAGTCCCTGGGTGACGAGCTCGGCCACCTCTCTCTCGCGCGCGGTCAACGGCCCAACAGGGCCGGACGGGCCGAGCTGCGCAGGTTTGTCTTCGGCTTCGTCGAGTGCATACACCACCAGTCCGGACCACGTAAGTGTGCGTGCTGACTTCGCGGCGGCCGAGCGCGCGGCGCGGGTAAGCGCGGCGGCGGCAGCAGCCTGGAGCGGGGCAATCTGCCGCTGCCAGCCGGGCTCGATCGCAGTCTCCAGCCGGGTATGGGTCCGGGCAGCAGCCGTGAACAGCCGTACCGCCCGCCGGTACTCACCCCGAGCCGCAGCGACCGCGGCCAGCCCCTCGATTGTGCTGAGCGCGTAGTAGCCCTCGACAGGCAACGTGCGAAGGGACTCGGCAAGCAGCTTCTGGGCCGCCGGCCAGTCTCCAAGCGCGATTCGGACCACGGCCGCGGTGTGCAGAGCAGGGGCCAGCACAGAGGAGTGCGCCTGCTCGCGCAGTACGGGCAGGCAGTCGGTCATGAGGGTGTCCGCCTCAGCCGGGCGGTGGTCCTGGAGGAGCGCCCACGCCAGCGCGTGGTGGGTATTGGCTGTCTGGACGGGACTGTCCAGTGCGGCGAGTGTGTCGGCACAGGCGCAGTAGTCCTCTATGGCATTAGGGAACAACGCAAGTCGCAGCCGGGCTCCGGCACGCGCGCTGAGGGCGCCTGCGAGCAGCGTCGGATGATCGAGGGAGCGGGCCAGTGCTACGGCTCGCTCGCCGAGCCGAAGAGCAGTCTCTGCGTCGCCCTGCCAGTCGCTGACCCGAGCGGTGAGGGTCAGCCGAGCGGCCTGGAGGCGGCGGTCTGGCCACTCCGGACCCGCCTCCAGCAGGGCGCGGGCTTCGGTCAGCTGATCCTGGTGATACCTGATCCGGGCCAGCGCCAGGACTAGCACGTGCGGTGGCCCGTCGGAGGCGCCGACGGGACCCGGCGCGGCAGTGACTGCGGCGAGGTTTTCCTGTTCGGCCAGGGCAGGGCCCGGCGTGTAATGGGTATAGATACCGTCCGGCGACCGCTCGACGAGCCCGGCGAGCCACGTCATGGCCCGCCGCCGCATCTGCTGGACTTCCCCAGAATGCTGAAGCTGCTCGAGCGCATAGGCCCGGATCGTCTCCAGCTGCCTGAACCGAACCGGGCCGGCCTGTCGGCGGCTGTGGCCCCCGGCCTCGGAATCGGCTTCGTCCGGGCGGGCATTGTGGGCAGCGCGTTGGAATGAGTGCGGGGTGCGGACGAGGAGCGATTTGGCTTCCAGATCCAGCAGGAGCGGCAGGATGCGGCGGGCCGGGAGAACACCGTCCGCGCCGTCCGCGGCAATGGCAGCAGCCGCATCCGCGTCGAAGCCGCCACGCAAGACGGACAGGCGGCGAAAGAGGACCCGCTCCGGTGGTGTGAGCAGGCGGTGGCTCCAGTCGATAGCGGCCGCCAGGTCCAGGTGACGGGCCGGTCCGGTACGGCTGCCGTTGGTAAGCAGGGCCAGCTGGTCATCCAGCCCGGCCAGGATCTCGCCGACCGGCAGACCTGCTGTGCGGCGGGCGGCCAGCTCGATCGCCAGCGGCATACCGTCCAGACGTCGGCAGATCTCCCCCACCGTGGCCGCGTCGTCTCCGGTCATCCGAAAGTCCGGTGTGCTCGCCGTGGCACGGTCCACGAACAGCCGGACAGCGTCCGACGCGTCCAGCGCACCCGGCGCCTCGGGGCTAATTGGCCCGTCCACGGACGGGCCGGATTCCAGCGGGCCGATCCGCAGGACCACCTCGCCGGGGACCCGCAGCGCCTCCCGGGATGTGGCCAGCACCCGCAGCCCCGAACAGCGTTCCAGCAGGGTGGCGACCAGGCGCGCGCAACCCTCGACCACATGCTCACAGTTATCCAGGACCAGCAGGACACGGTGCCCGCGCAGCGCATGCGCCAACGCCTCCGGGCCGGTACGGCCGCCCTGCTCACCCACACCCAGCGCAGCCGCAACGGCCTGCGCCGGATCGGCGCCGTCCGCCAGGGCCGCCAGCTCCACCAGCACCGGCATCCCGCCCGTCTCACGCCGGCGACGGGCATACTCCAGCGCCAGCCGGGTCTTACCCACACCCCCTGGACCGGTAAGGGTCAGCAACCGGGTTCCCCGCCGACGCAACAACGCCCCCACATCGGTGAGCTCACGCTCCCGGCCTACGAGCGAATCCAATGACTTGGGCAGCTCCGGCACACGCAACGGCCCAAGCCACGAAGCCCCACCGCCCTCACCCTCACAGCCAGATGCCCCACCGCCGGGGTCCTTGCCCTCAAGACCGGACGCAGCCGACTGGGATGTGGCGCGCGCCGCCTTGCGGCGGCGGAAAGCACGCTGCCGGCAAGCACCCGAGCAGTACCGGGCAGCCCGCCCACCCGACCTACCGCGCTTGCCGCCCACCGACGGACCCGACAGCACCTCCAGCGGCCGGCCACACACCTCACACCTGGACGCCCCACCCATCTCCCACACCCTCCCCCAGTCGATCCCTTCCACCTGCTGAAACAGCCAGGCACCCTTCACCGAGGGCCGTCCACGGCACCTCCGAGGAGTTAGACACCACGTCAACAGTGCCCGTTACGGGCAAGCCACCAATTCAGGCCGCACCTGCGCTCCACCTGCGCCAACCCCAGCAGTACACCCCGCACCAGCCCGTACACGGGGTTGTCGTGACCGGACCGTCCTGACCAGGGATCGGGCGATGAACCTGCGGCAGAACACGCACCACCAAGCCAGCTATGAGCTGGGCCGACCGGGCTGGCTGAGAGCACGCGCCCTGGGAGCAGGTATCGCCTTCCGTGGGGTCCTGTCCGAGCCTTTCGTGGGAACCGCCGCGGCACGGGACCTGGGTATCGAGGTCAGCCGCTCCCAGGTGCGCCGGATCCTGTTGGCCGAGGGCGCGCGCTGGCGACGCACGCGGTCGTGGACGCGCTCGAGAGATGCGGACTTCGAGGGAAAAGGACGCGGATCGTCGAGATCTACACCAGCCCGCCCGTCGGCGCGACGGTCGTCTGCGCCGACGAGCTCGGCCCGGTGATCCCGCGGACCGGAGAAAACCTGGGTCTACGGCGCCTTGCGCGTACGCGACGGCCACGAGGTCACGATGACCGCCACCTCCCGCAACAGCGCCTTCCTACCAGCAGTTCCTTCAGCTGATCGAGGACGGCAAGCCCGTCTGGGGCATCTATGTGATCACCGACAATCCGTCCTCGCACACCGGCGTCTCCACCCGCACCCGACTCGAGGACCATCCCCGCATCAGGCGCGTGTTCATCCCGGTCGGCGCGTGCTGGCTTGGGGCTGGGGCTGGTGGCTGGTCGGGTAAGACCGACTGGGCGGGGCTGTCGAAAAAGCCTGTCGCGGCTACGGGTGTAGCGGCCGGGTGTGATGGCGGGGGTCGGCATGCTCAGCAGTTGCCGGCTGCGGCGGCTCATGGTGCGCCGGATGCTGCGGCTTCCCCGGCTGCGGATGGGGCTGGCGGTTCTTCTCCGGCTGCGGCGGCTGCGCCTGGTGCTGGTGGGGTTTCCCCAGGGTCGGATGGTGGTTCGTCTGCGGCTGGTGCTTCGGGCACGCGGAGCTGGCCTGGTTGTCTGCGCAGGATCGTGTGGCGGTGGCGAAGCTGTCTTCGCTGGGCCGGGAACTTGTGAAGCTGTTCTAGGTGTTGATGCCGTTCCTGCCGAAGCCTGCGTCGGCGGCCGCGCCTGCGGCGTCGTCTGCGGCGCCGAATCCGGGCGACTGCGTCTGCGGCGTCGGCCCCGTCGTCGTCTTCGCCGACGGCGTCGTCTTCGGGCAGTCTTCGTCGTCTGCGGCGACGCCGGCGTCCTCGGGGAGGCGTCGTCTCCGTCGTTGTCCGGGGCACAGTCGCAGTCTTGTCGGCGTCTACTGCTCCCTCTCAGTCGCAGTCTGCGTCGTCGTCTTCGGTGCAGCCGTCCTCGGCGGCGCCGTCTTCGGGGCAGTCGCATGCTCCGTCGTCGTCTGGGCCGCGGTCGCATCTGCGGCGGCTTCGTTGTCATCTCAGCCGCAGTTGCAGGGATTCGGCGCGGTCTCAGTCTCATGCGTCGACGCCGGGGCAGGGATCGGCGCAGTCTGCGTCGGCGGCGTCGCCGTGGTCTGCGGGCAAGTCCCAGTCGCCGTCTAAGGCTCTGTCTGCCGCGCAGCTGGCCCTAGGCAGGCCGCCCGGCTGAAATTCTCCCAGCTTTCTCTGGGAACGACCCAGCGCCTGGGAATGAGGGGAATGGGCTGTCCTGGGGCTTGGGCCGGAGGGGCCTGCCAGGATGCGGGCCACCTTTCCCCTCTCGCATCTCCCACAATTCACCCGACAGCATTTGCGGCGTCAGGCCCAGTGATAGAGGACGCTGGTTCCGCCGTGCAGGCGCAGGTTGAGCCGGTAAGTGTTTCCTCGTAGCCGGGTGAGCGTTGTGGGGGTGCTGCGGCCGGTGTGGGGGTCGATCATGCGCAGCCTGTGGGGGTGGTCGCGGTGGCTGAGGTCGAAGGTGATGTGGATGGTCTGGGCGGTGTCCGCGCCTGATCCGCCGGTACTGTTGGCGTCGCCGGGGTCGGAGTTGGGCGCTGCCAGGCAGTTGGTGATCATGAAGTAGCGGTTGCCGGGGAGGGAGCGCAGCTGGTCCGGCGGGAGTCCTTGCAGGGGCCGGAAGTAGCCGATGAGGATGTCGCCGGGCAGGCCGTCGTTGGTCTTCCCGCGGTTGGTTGCGGTGATGGCCGTGATCGTAGGATCACCGCCGGCGCCCTGTGACCACGAGGGAATGGCTGACGGGGGGTTGGGGGCGGTGCTACCGCCGATGCGGTGCCGGCCGTATATCAGCCGGGTGTCGATGCTGCGCAGGCGTATCAAGTGCGGACTGTAGGCCGCCATGGTGCTGTTGATGTCCCGGTACCGGGCGTACTGCACCGTGTGGTGGCCGGAGCGGTAGTGCAGTAGGGCCAGCTTGGAGCGCTTCCTCCAGCGGAACATGTTCAGCCAAGTACCGCCCATTGTCCAGGTGGCATTTGGCACAAGCCACTGCTGGGACTGGGAGATCACATAGGAGCCGCCCTCTTGGGGCTGGTCTCCGGAGCGATAGCCGAGCGTGTACTGACCGAACTGGATGGGATGACGCCCCGAGCCGTCCACGCCCTCCAGCGCCAGCTTCCGGTACTGGTACAACCCATCATACAAAGGCGTGACACTCCCACCGGGATAGCCGGTCTGCATCGCGAAATAGTAGGCGTCAAAGGTGAGCAAGTCGGGCTTCGCGACCCGCATATAGGTGCGTAGCTGGTCCTCACTCCACTGCGCGCGCGCCTGATTGCTGTGTGCCAGCGCCCACGGGACCCGGCGCCGCAGCAGGGCGTAATACTGGGCCAGCCAGCCGACCAGCGCATCCGAATAGGGCTCTTCATCCCCGAAGCAGACGCTATAGAGCCGCTTCAGGTCGGCACCAGCCGGCAGCTGCAGCCGACCCCCCGGCGGCGGACCCGTCAGCTGCCCTCCGCCGGGCGCAAGTGCCAGCGCCCACTTGTGATCCCGTAAGCCGCGCTGCAACTCCGCGTTATACATCGGTGGTTCAAAGTAGGTCGGCGTCGTGAAACCAGCCCCCGCGAACTCCCCGGCACTCGGCCCCCGGCGGCTCCCCGGCTCGCTCGTCACCCATGCACCATGAGTCAACCCTGTGTGCAACAGCACGTGCCGGGACCGCGACAGCGACTCCCGGCTCCTGCCGGCCGGACTGCCCGCCGACGCCCGAGTGACCAGGGCGCCAAGCGACGCACCCCCCAGACCGACACCGGCAGCCCCCGCCAGCAGACGCCGACGGCTGAAGGAAGCCCGGTGAGAAGGATGACTCATGCAAAACTCCCAAGAGACGACTACGCGACGAATACGGCAGGCCGTTTTAGGCTCACCGGGAGCGCCCGGCCAGCCCGACATTAAGGGGTCACGCGCTAGGAGGCGCCACAGGCTGGCCGGGCGCAGGCGCTCCGACACACTTCGCCAGTACCGGGAAGGGCCTCACCCGCCACGCACCCACCTCTGACCTCCGATCAGCATTTCCTGCTCCGCACCCTAACCGGCCCACCCACCCAGTCATTGTCACCACAATGACAAAGACGTCACGGAAATATCCGCACACCCTTCCTCGATACCTATCAAGCGAAAGCCAGCGAATACGGTGCCTTGGGATCAGTCGCGAGCCCAAGAGGTGCGGTGGCCTGCGGGGGAAAGGGCACGCCGCGACCACACCTACGAGGTGGATTGATCAGAAGTCTGACCCAATTTTTGCCCAGCTTGGTCGAGGCTGACTGGTTCTAGTCGGTTACACCTCTTGGCTCACCAGTCGAGATGGTTCACCGTGGTTTTGTCGCCGTACACCACCACGGGACTGCTGCAACACCTTCGACGCCAAAGCGCCACGTGCTGGTCAACCGACTTCGCCGCAGGACAGCAGCTTCCCCCGGTCGCGGACGCGCTTTCCTCTGACGTTCCAACAATGATCTGCGTCACACATGTCCTTCGGGTGTGCGTTGGGCCAGTAATAATCCCGTGTGTGTGCGAATACCGAACCGTGTTCTTGTCATGCAACTCACAATAATCTCACATCGTGGTTGCCGAAATGCATGGCGCACAGAATTACGTGAGGAGATTAATCAGAAGCTTGATCGTTTTGATTTTCGTTGACCCTCGTGATCCGATGGTGGGGCCTCCGAACTCCATGGCCGTCCATCCTGCGCCACTAAAGCGCACTGAGCCGTGATGGCGGCTGTTTCGTGACCCCTGGAGCTGTAACCGGCTCCTTGCGGAGCCCAGCTTTTCACCCCTCAAGAGTCGGAAATATCTCATGCCTCGCCCTGCCACGCTTGCACGAGTCGGCGCTTTCAGTGCGGCTGCATTAATAGTCGCCGCCACAGTTGTCGGACACGCCTCCGGTACCACTCCCTGGGGGGTGTCGGGTTCCGATCCGACGTTGAGCGGGCCTGCGCCCAGTGCGTTGCCGGCGTCGCTGATCGAGCAGACGCTCAGCTGGCAGCCATGCTCAGCACCGGCTACTGCGCAGAGCCGTCGTAAAGCTCCGGGAAGGCAGTGGCAGTGCGCCACCCTCACGGTCCCGCTCGATTACGCCCAGCCGGACGGCGACACGATCGACCTGGCACTGATCCGCGCCAAGGCCAAGGACCGGAGCCATAGGATCGGCTCCCTCATCTTCAACTTCGGCGGTCCCGGCGCCTCCGGCATCACCACGCTTCCCAGACTTGCCGACAGTTACGACACCCTACGTTCGAGCTACGACCTGGTCAGCTTCGACCCCCGCGGCGTGGGCAAAAGCTCAGGCATCACGTGCCAGAGCGACACAGAGACTGATGCCTCACAGACAGTCGACCGCACACCGGACGACGCCTCAGAAATCAATGCCCTGAACACCGCAGGCAAGGACTACCTCGAGGACTGCCGACGCAATTCCGGCACGGTGCTCAATCACGTTGACACGGTGAGCGCCGCACGTGACATGGACCTTCTCAGGGAAGTCCTGGGCGATACAAAGCTGAACTACTTCGGCATCTCATACGGCACCAGGCTCGGCAGTGTGTATGCCCGCCTCTTCCCGAAGAACGTCGGCCACGCTGTGCTGGACGCTCCCGTCGACCCCACCAACGACACCGCCTCCCAGGCCTTCGGGCAGGCCCAGGGCTTCCAGCTCGCCCTGGACCACTTTCTGCAGACCTGCGCCACTCACGGCGGTTCCTCCTGCCCGACCGGCAAGAACCCCGTAAAGGCACGTCAGAAAATCGCCGCACTGCTGAAGAGGCTCGACCGGCAGCCCCTGCCCACCGACAGCGGCCGCAAGCTCACCCAGCACCTCGCCACCCTCGGCATTGCGGCATCGCTCTACGACGAAACGTCCTGGGGCGACCTCGCCGTGGGACTGCAAGAAGCCATGACGAGCGGCCAAGGCACCACGCTCCTCGCGCTCGCTGACGACTACAACGGGCGCGACAAACAAGGCCACTACAACACCAAGGACGCAGCGAACACGGCCATCAACTGCGCAGACACCCCTCGCCGCTACACCGCCGATGACGTGCGAGCACTGCTGCCCGCCTTCCGTAAGGCATCACCGGTCTTCGGCGAATATCTGGCCTGGACCGTGACCACCTGCACCGGCTGGCCAGTCAACAGCCAGAGCAACACAACCGACGTCCACGCCAACGGCTCAGTCCCCATCGTTGTCATCGGCAACACCGGCGACCCCGCCACCCCCTACGAAAACGCAGCCAAGATGGCCAAAGCCCTCGGCGACAAAGTAGGCACCCTGATCACGCTCAACGGCGAAGGCCACGGCGGCTACAACACCCACAACCCCTGCCTGAAAAACGCCGTCGACACCTACCTACTCAACGACAAAACCCCCACCCCCGGACTCAACTGCTCATAAACAGCCCC
>NZ_JBVKCZ010000071.1:0-23319 GCF_055634335.1 Streptomyces sp. NPDC111802
GAGCCTGCCCGAGACGGACCTGCCGATCCTGTCCTTCGACTTCTCCCACCTGGACCGCAACTCGCCGGCGATCCCGTCGCTGATGGCCGCGGTCAGCTGCTGGGCAGAGCACGTGTGGCTGCGCCAGTCGACCGCCGTGCACAAGCACTTGGTGCTGGAAGAGGCGTGGCAGATCCTCCTGTCCCCGGCGACCTCCGAACTGATCCAGCGACTGCTGAAAAACTCACGCAAGGCCGGGCTGTCGCTGGACGTAGTGATGCACACGCTGTCCGACCTGGGCGACGGTAAGGCCCGCGACCTGGCACGGTTGTGCGAGATCGCCCACATCGGCCGCCTGGGTCCGGAAGAGGCCGCCATCGTCGGCGTCCTGCTCGGTCTGCCCGCCTGGGTAATCGAGAAGATCCCGACGCTCGATCCGGGACAGGCCGTGTGGAAGGTCGGCCCCGACTACGTCGACATCATCCAGACCATCCTGGACGCGGAGGAAACCGCGCTCACGGACACCTCGTCACGGCGCCGTGCAGCACAGCAGACCCTGGCCGCCGAACAGGACTCCGCTGCCGTAGAACAGGCCACGGAGCCGTCCGAGGATGGCGACGTCGACGCCGATCCGGGCGAGGACCTGCACGCGCCGTTCACGAACGGCGACGGGGGCCGGAGTTGGGATTGGGGAATGCCGCCCAACGTTGTTGACGGGTGGCAAGCCGACGTCGCCCGGCATGAGGCCGTCCTCGAGGCCGCGCACGCGGGCCGGTTCAATGAGGCCGCTCAGCTGGCGGCCATTCGCGAGCGCGAGGACATCAATGCGCATGGGATCAACGCCACTCAAGCTCTTGCTTGGCTGGAGACACGGGCCCAAGTGGCAGAACTGCGCGGGGACCCCGGACAGGCCGCGCAACTGCGCGCTACCGTCGCCCGCATGGGCAACGACGACGTGGAGTGGTTCGAAAAGACAGAGGCCGATTCGACCCCGGCATGGCACAGCGGGCCTCAACCGCCCCTCGTCACACCGGTGGTTGGCGATGAGCCAGCCACACGGGCGCGTCGGCGAACCTGGCCGTATGTGGCTACGATCGCCGCCCTGTCCATCGCTGCCGCGGGCGTGTGGCAGTACGCGGCGGACGAGCAGGAACACCAGGACCGCCAGGTGAAAGCCGCCGCCTACAAGGGCAGGTCGGGCGCAGCGCTCACCATCGAAGGGGTCAAAGCCGACGTCGTCGCCCACTGGAACAGCGACAGGGACCGCGTCATTCTGGAACTAAGTTCGTACTTCGACCGGAACGCCAGGTACCTGAGGCTCGATGCATCCGGCAAGAGTGCCAGCAGCGTCCGAGAAAAGGGATGGTTCCCGAAGGGACTCCAGATAGAGCTGCCAGTCGACGATCCCCTCGCCGACGTAACGGTTCGGATAGCTATTGGCGGACGAACTTGGCAGGAAGGATCCCGGGCAGAATCCCGGGCCGTGCGCCTATCCCCGACCGGTGTCGCGTACGACGCACAGACCGGTGAAAAGCTTCCCTCCGACCTCTGACACACGCCTGCCACTGAGGGCCCGCACCCCGCGAGGGGGCGGGCCCTCTCTCGTGCTCGCCTCCGGACGCTTCGTCCAGTCCTCGCCTACCCGCCCCGGCACGGCGATCGAGGACTGAACAGGCCGTCCGGCCTCCCCGCACCGCCCCTAGAGAAGAGGAGATTCTGTTTTGGCGAACATCAACGGCACCAGCGGTACCGATTTCCCGTGGCGGCGCTTCCTGTACCCGTTCGCCATCGCCGGCGCGGTCGTCGTCGGCGTCTGGGGACTGGCCGCCGCCCTGGCCTGGCTGCTCGGGATCGCCGCCCACACCGCGACCGTCATCACCGGCGCCGCCGGACCCATCGGCTTCGGCGGCATCACCCTCAAACTCACCCTCTCCAAGAACCACTAACTACGCCAAGGGCGGCCCCCGGTCTCTCGCCAAAGAATCGGGGCCGCCCTTGCTCGCCAGCATCCATCCAAGGAACTGGAGACAACCAGCATGACCCAAACCACCCCCGTCCGGCGAGTGGCACTCAGCCTCGCCACCGCCGGGCTGCCCGTGCTGCCGCTGCGGGGCAAGCTGCCCTTCGGTAACTGCCGGGCCTGCACAGGCAACGCATGCGGCGGACGGCCCAACATGAAGAGCGTGGGTCCCTGCCAGTGCCCCGGCATCTGCCACGCGTGGGCCGCCGCCACCACCAACCCGCACGTGATCACCTCGCGCGCGTGGGCGACAGCATGGCGTGAGGCGGCAGCCGTCGCCTACCACCCCGGCGGCGCCGGCCTCACCGTCGTCGACCTCGACACCCCGGCAGCCGTCGCCTGGGCTCACGCGAGCCTGCCCGCCACCCGCACCGTGCCCACCACACGCGGCGAACACTGGATCTACCAAGGCACCATGCGCTCCGTGAACGCGGTCCGGCCCGGCGTGGACATCAAGTCCGCCATGCAGTACGCCCGGTGGCTCGGCCCGGGCACCGGCACCATCACGGCACTGCCGACGGTCGTGCGCGCCCTGGCCGTGAAGGAGCCCTCCACCGTCCGGCCCGTACGGCAGGCCATCAGCGTGCCCGCACAGGCTGGGGAGGGGGAGTGCCGCCACCGCACGCCCGCCTACCTGGAGCGTGGCATCGCCATGGCGGAGCAGCGCATCACCGAGGCGAGCGAAGCGATCCACGCCACCGTCTACCGCACCTTCCTCGCCGTGCTGTCCACGCACGGCCGGTGCGGCTGCCTCACCCAGGCTCACGTCGCTCGGCTGTTCGCTGCTGCTCAGGTCAAGGGCGAATCACCCCGGCACTGCACCGACGCATGGACCAACGCCCGCACCGCACTGGGGATGTAGCCATGTCCGAGGACGAGAAGGCCCCGGCCCGCCAGATCATCACCGACTACGCGCAAGAACACTTCCGGTACTTCCGCACCATCGACGGCACCGTCTACGCGCAGCGCAACGGCCACCCCGTCGCCCGGCCCATCCGCTCCCAGGGCACGACCGGGAGCCACCGGCAGGAACTCATGGTCGGCCTCTTCAAGGACGGGGTCGGCGTGTTCAACGGCACGGCACTCAAGGAGGCGTTGGACTTGATCGAAGCACTCGCGCTGATGGAGGACGTACAGCCCACCCACATCCGCGTGGCGCCCGGGTTCGACGGTGCGACCTGGCTCGACCTGGGCCGTGACGACGGCAAGTCCGTCCGCATCCACCCCACCGGCTGGGACATCCTCACCCCCGACCCGCAAGAGGTGTGCTGGCGGCGCACCCAGCTCACCGGCGAACTACCCCTACCCGCCAAGGACACCAACGGCAAGGGCATCGACCTCCTGCTCCGCCTGTGCAACTTCGCCAACGCCGAAACCGAACGCCTGGCCATCGCCTGGCTGATCGGCTGCCTGGAACCCTCCGTGCCCGTGCCCGCGCCGTTCCTCACCGGACCCCAAGGGGCGGGCAAGTCCACCGGCGGCCGCATGCTCGTGCGGATCATCGAGGGCATGAGCGGCGACCTGCGCCGGGCACCGAAGGACGAGGAGAACATGATCACGGCCGTCGCCGCCGGGTGGGTCACCGCCCTGGACAACCTCTCCCACCTGCCCCCGGACCTGTCCGACCTCATGTGCTGCATCGTCACCGGCGCCGAGAGCATCAAACGCGCGCTCTTCACCGACGGCGACGTCGTCCGCTCCCGCTACCGGCGCCCCATGCTCCTGACCGGCATCGACGTCGGCGTCATCCGCCCCGACCTCGCCGAACGCCTCCTCCCGCTCCGTCTCATCAGGCCCCGGGTGCGGCGCACCGAAGCGGAACTGTGGAGGGAGTACGCGGAGATCCTGCCGGTCGTTCTCGGCTCCCTGCTGGACCTGACCGTGAAGGTGCGCGCCGCGCAGGCGGAAACCCCCACCGACCTGCGGATGGCTGACTTCGCCCACCTGTGCGCACAGCTGGATGCGGCTACTGGTTTCGGCTCGCTGGCCGCGTACCGGGCCAGCCTCGATGACCTCAACGACGACGTCATCGAAGGTGACCTGCTGGCGCAGACGGTCCTCAAGCACGCCGGCGGACTCGACGCGGGCGAGGAAGTCCGTATGACGTCATCGGAGTGGCTGCACTGCCTCACCAGCCTCTACAGCGGCGAGGAGTGCCGTCCCCTGCCCAAAGGCTGGCCCACCACCGGCAAGGTCCTCTCCGACCGGCTCAAGCGGCTACAGCCGACCCTCGCCGCACGCGGCGTCCTCATCGACTGGGGCCGCACCAGCACCGCCCGCTACATCGAGATGACCCGCCCCCCACTCCCGCCCCCCAACCAGCAGGCAGCGGCGTTCTGACCCGCGCCACCACGGGGGCCGCACCGAAGAAGCAAGAGGAGCACCTCCCGCCCGCGCGTGGTGCTCCTCTTGCTGTTTCGGCGGCCTGCCGCCGCCCAAGGGTCGCGCCGCGCAGCGGCTCCTTCTTCACGTCCTGAGCCGCACCGCACCACCACAGACACCACCCCTCCCTTTTTCCTAAGAGAAGAGACCCTGCGTCACCCACGTCACCAGCCACCCGAATCCGGTCGCTGACCAGCGGTTACGACCGTGACGCAGACGGCCAAACCTAGCGTCATCGCCCGTCACCCGCGTCACAGGTGACAGAACTCCGCCCGGCCCTGTGACACGCCCCGAACTGCCCGCGTCACCGCATAATCACAGGTCAGAACCACAAATGACGTGCGTGACGCGATGACGCAGAAATCCGCACCTCGGACACACGCGGCACCCTGCCCGCCGCCACGCCTGGTTTTTCAGGAAGGACGTCATGAAGAGGTACTTGACGACTGCGGAAGTCGCCGAGCGCTACCGCACGTCGCCCTCAACTGTCCGCTACTGGCGCTACGCCGGAACCGGCCCGCAGTGCTTCATCCGGCGTGGTCGACACGTCCTGTACGACGCCCAAGCGCTCGACAAGTACGACGCTGAAGAGATCGGAGGCCGATGCGCAGCATGACCCGTGACGACTACCAACCCCACGAGAAGGACCCCCACTTCGCTGCTGACTCGGTTTGCTGTGGGGGGAGGGGAACTGATGGCTGAGGTGTATGACCGCTGGCACCTGTCCCGACCGCCGGCCGACGCCGAGCCGTGCAAAGAGCACAGCACGAAGACCAAGACCGTGTGTCCGTCCGCTGAGCATGGCGTGGGGAAGCGCTGGCAGGTCCGCTACCGGGACCCGTCCGGTGATCAGAAGAAGGAGAACTTCGCCAAGCGCACCGCAGCCGACGCGCGGGCGGCCGAGATCACCAACGAGTTGGACAAGGGCGAGTACGTCGACCGAGTCACGCGGCGCCAGACGCTCCGGGACTACGCCGAGGAGTGGCGTACTACGGCGACACACCGCGAGCGGACGGAGTCCAACGTCGAGCGGGGGCTGCGGCTGCACGTCTACCCGTTGCTCGGTACCCGTCAGATCGCCAGCATCAAGCGATCGGACATCAGGGCATGGGTAAAGGACCGCTCCGGCGTTCTGGCCCCGTCCAGCCTTCGAACCCCGTGGAACGCCCTGTTCGGCGTGATGGCCGCAGCCCACTACGACGGCATCATCCGCGCGAACCCTTGCCACGGCATCGACATCCCCGAGATCCGCAAGCCCGAGGTGGTGCCGCTTGACCCGGCAGTAGTGCGGGCGCTGCTGGCCGCAGCCTCGTCCCGCTACCGGGCCTTGATGCGCCTGGCAGCGACCACGGGCCTGCGGCAGGCCGAGCTGTTCGGACTGGAGGCTGAGCACGTCGACCTGGTGGCCGGAACGGTCGAGGTTGAGCAGCAGCTCATCGGCCCCGACAAGGGCGTGCCGTACATCGGGGAGCCGAAGACTGAGAAGAGCTACCGCACGGTGCCGCTGTCGGTGTCTGCCGTCGCGGCCATCGAAGAGCACCTGAAGGCGTACCCGCCGACCGAAGTGGAGATCGAGGACCGGACGGACCCGAGGAAGCCAAGGACCAGGAAGGCTCGGCTGCTGTTCGTGAGCGAGACGGGCGACCCGATCCGGCGCGGGTCGTGGGCGAAGCTCTGGGCGCGCATGGCGAAGCGGGCAGACAAGCGTTTGGCCTCCGCCGAGTCGTCGCTGCGCGTCCCCCAGGGGACGACGACGCACGATCTGAGGCACTTTTACGCTTCCGTGCTCATCAAGCACGGCGCGTCGGTGAAGAAGGTGCAGCGGCGCCTCGGTCACGCTAAGCCATCGATCACCTTGGATCTGTACGTACATCTGTACGAGGACGACGAGGACACCACCGCGGCACTCATTGATGAGGCTCTGGCGGACGTGCCCTGAGAGTGCCCTGCCGATCCTACAAAACGGAGAGTTCGCAGGTAGACGCAGGTAAGGCGGCACCTGTGCGGAGGTGCCGCCCTCTCGGCCGTCCCGGTGGCCGTCACCAGGGGTGATGTGTTGCGGGCCGCGGTGTCCGGTGCGACCGTGTTCGAGGGGGTCGTGCCGCGGGTCCGGCAAGGGACTCCCTTGCGGGCCACGGCACTTCGCGTCGATCACGTGTCGCGTCGATCAGGGCCGAACCTCACTCCACCATTCCCGGCTACCTGCCGCTCCGTGCATCGGCGTGCGTCCGACCAACAGGGGGAAGCACACAGAAAGCGGGAAATTCAATGGCGAACGGACCCATGGACAGGCGCGCCTTCGGCGGGCAGCCCGACCGGCCCAACGGCCACGCATCCGGCCAGGGCACGGAGTACACCGGGCGGTACGTGGTCCTGCTCGATCAGAGCAACCAGGAGAGCGGGCTGAACGCGCTGCGCTCCTCCGCAGGCATAGCGAACGTCGAACGTGTCCGCGGATCCGAAGTCGGGAACGTCTCCGAACTGCTGGAGAACCCCGACGTCTCAGTGCACTTCGAGGAACTCGGCGCCGCCGTGGTCGAGGTGCGGCCCGAGCAGCGCCACGCGCTGGTGACCACGGCCGAGGCCGAACCGACGATCATCGCGGCGGAGCCGGAGCGCATGGTGTACGCCATGCCGATCACCGCCCCGACGCAGGCGCCGACCGAGTTCTTCCCGGCGTACCGCAGCGACGAGGACGTGGTCGTCCGCCACTCCCGGGCCGAAATGGCCGCCGCCCAGGGCCCCGCCTGGGACGAGCAGAGCTGGACGTGGGGCCTGCAGGCCATCCGGTCCAACCTGTCCCATCTGACCGGACGCGGTGCGAAGGTCGCCGTCCTCGACACCGGCGTGGACACCGACCACCCCGACCTGACGGGCTGCGTCGAAGAGACGATGTCCTTCGTGCTGGGCGAGTCCGTGGAGGACGGCAACGGCCACGGCACGCACTGCATCGGCACCGTCGCCGGTCCGGCTCACCCCCACCAGGGGCCCCGCTACGGCGTGGCGTGCGATGCGCGGATCCTCGCGGGGAAGGTGCTGAGCAACGCGGGCAGCGGCACCGACGGCCAGATCCTCGCCGGTATGGCCTGGGCGGTCTCCCGCGGTGCGCGGGTGATCTCCATGTCGCTCGGCGCCTTCGTCCGGCCGGGTGAACTCTTCCCGCAGACCTACGAGATCCTGGCCAAGCGTGCACTCGAACGCGGGACGGTGATCGTCGCCGCCGCGGGCAACGACAGCCGCAGGCCCCCGCGTATCGAGCCCGTCAGCCGGCCCGCCAACTGCCCCTCCATCCTCGCGGTGGCGGCGCTCGACAAGTCCATCACGCCGTCGTTCTTCTCCAACGGCGGCATCAACGGCCAGGGCGGCGAGGTCAACATCGCCGCGCCGGGCCGGGACGTGCACTCGGCCGCCCCCGGCGGCGGCTACCAGAGCCTGAGCGGCACCAGCATGGCCACACCGCATGTCGCGGGTGTCCTCGCGCTGCTGGTCGAGGCGAACCCGCACGCCTCCGCCGCCGATCTCATGGCCACCATGAAGTCCGGCGCGTTCCCGCTGATGCAGCCCCTCAGGGACGTCGGCGCGGGCCTGCTGCAGGCCCCGTGACCGAGTCGTCCCGGTCCGAGCCGGTCGGGGTCGTCCTCGCGGTCGACCCCGACCGGTTCGCGGAGGTCGTCGAGGCCCTGCGGCGGGAGGGCCTGACGGTCACGGGCGAGCAGCCGATCCTCGGCACGCTCTCGGGCACTGTCGCGGAGGACCGGATAACGGCTCTGGAGGCGGTCGACGGCGTCGATTCCGTCGACCGGGAGCTCACCTACCGTCTCCCACCGCCCGACTCTCCGATCCAGTGACCCGTAACCCGTGACCCGTGACCCAGAGAGGTCACTCGCAGCCCACGCCGTCCCCGTCCCGGTCGAGGTGACGGCCGTAGCCGGGGTCGCCCGCGTGCACCGGTGCGGCCCCGGCGGCTCGGGCGGCGCTGCAGTTGTCGTAATAGACATCGCTGCCGGAGGAGCCGCTGTCGCTGTCCGCGGCGGGCGCCGCCGCCGTGACGGTGGTGGTGACTCTGACCGTCTTCGTGGCGGTCACCGTGGGCGCCGGTTCGGGTTCCTCGGCCGGTGCCGTCGTGGTGGCGGTCGCGGTCGCGGTCGCGGTGACGGTGACCGTGGGCTGTGGTGCTGCCGCTCTGGTCGTCGCCTCGGTGTTCTTCGAGTCGTCGCCGGATGCGCCGCCCGCGCCGATGCCCAGGAAGAAGGCCAGGGCGAGCGCGGGGAGTACATAGCGTTTCCGGGCCCATCTGGGGGCCGGTGTCGAGGTGTACGGATGGGTCATGTCAGGTCATCCCCCCACTGGTGTCGCGTGAGGGGATGACCGTAGTGCCCGGTGACCGGACGTGGAGGAAGTGTGTCTGTTTCGTAACCGCTATGCGCGGAAGGGACCTGTCACCTCATACGTGATCCCGCCCGACGAACTGCCGCTGGTGCCGCGCTGGCTGGAGAAGTAGAGGCGCCTTCCGTCCGGGGAGAAGGCCGGACCCGTGATCTCCGAGCCCGACTGGCCGTCGATCCGCAGGAAGGGGGCGATGACGTCGTCCGGGGTGATCACGCAGATCTCCATGTTGCCGCCGTCCTCCGCGACGAACAGGTCACCGGACGAGGAGCCGGTGATGTTGTCGACGCCGGTGAGGGGGGCCGTGCCGGAGGTGACGAGGGAGTCGTCGTACGCCAACTCGTAGGTGTTCGACGTGAGGTTGAGCTGCCAGACGCGGTTGTCGCCCTTGGTCGTGAACCACACCGTGTCGCCGGCGTAGTAGCAACCCTCGCCGCCGTTGAAGGACTTGGAGCCGGAGACCTGGGAGCGGGTGGCGGTCGGGGAGCCGTCCGGGTCGGGGACGTTTGCCCAGGTGAAGGAGCCCGAGGTGCCGCTGCCCGCGACCATGACCTGGAGGGTGCCGGAGGACAGGTTTCCCCAGGTGGTCGGGACGAAGCGGTAGAAGCGGCCGTTGGTCTCGTCCTCGGTCAGGTAGATCACCTGGCGCACCGGGTCGGCGGCGGCCGCCTCGTGCTTGAAGCGGCCCATCGCGTCCCGGCGCACCGCCGCGTTCGTGCCCCAGGGGTCGGTCTCGTAGACGTAGCCGAGGGACACCTCCTCGCAGGACAGCCAGGTGTTCCACGGGGTCTTGCCACCCGCGCAGTTCTGGCGGGTGCTGGACAGGATGCGGTACGCGCCCGTGATGGCGCCCGTCGACGAGAACTTCACCGCGCTCGCGCCGCCGGAGGGGTTGATCTCGGAGTTGGAGACATAGATCCAGCCCGTGCCGTCCGCGTAACAGGCGCCGCCGTCAGGGGCGTCGTGCCAGGTGTACGACGTGCCGGACACGGTCTGTCGGGAGCGGGCGATGACACGGCTGGTGAAGCCGCTCGGCAGTCGGATGCCGTTGGCGTCGGGCGAGCCCAGCGAGCCGTAGGGGCCGGTGCCGGGCTGGGCCGGGGCTGCGTACGCGGCGCCGCGCCACAGGGTTCCGCCGAACACGGCGGCGGAACCGCCGAGGACGGCCGCACGCAGGAGGTTACGACGTTCCACTCTCACTCCAAGGGGTGCCGTACCGCCCCGTCGTCGGTCGACGACGGGGTCGTGCGAGGGGGGCGGCATGGAACCTAGGGGAGCTTGGTGGACGGACCGTAGCCAGTTGGTGACCGTCGGACGGCGCGCCCGGGAGCTGCCTGTGGCCGCTCACGCGGGCAACGCCGGCACCACCTGCTTGTGCTGCCCGGACCTGTCGGCGCCCGGACCGTGCCCCTCGCGCGGCGACTCCGAGGACGGCAGCCTGACCACCGCGTCCAGCCCGCCCGCGGCCGAGGCACGCAGACTCGCCTCACCACCGCTCGCGTGGGCGAGCCGCTGGACCAGCGAAAGGCCCAGCCCCGTACCGCCCTTGGGGGCGCCCGGCGCGCGCCAGAACCGGTCGAAGGCACGGGCCCGCTGCTCGGCGGTCATGCCGGGCCCCTCGTCGGTGATGTGCAGGTCGACCCACGCGGGGCGGGCGTCGCGCAGGGCGCGGCGGGCCGGTACGTGGAGCCGTAGCTCGATGGCCACGGTGCTGTCCGGCGGCGAGGCGCGCAGGGCGTTGGAGAGCAGGTTGTCCACGATCTGCTCGACCCCGCCCGGCACCGCGAGGACCGGACCCACGCTGCCCGCGAACAGCACCAGCGCGACCCGCTGCCGCTCGAAGAGGGGCAGCCAGGTGCGGTGCCGTTCCGCGCAGACGGCGCCCACGTCGACCGGGGCCGGCGTCGCGGAGTCCTCCTCCAGGCGGGCCATCGCCAGCAGGCCCTCCACCATTCGCGAGAGCCGGTCCGTCTCGGTCACGGCGGCGGTGAGGCTGCCGAGGCCGAGGTCGGTGACGTTCGGCTCCAGATTCTCCAGCCTCAGCCGCAGCGCCGCGAGCGGCGTCTTCAGCTGGTGGGACGCCTCGCCCGCGAACGCCCGCTGGGCCGCGAGGAGATGGGCGAGCCGGGCCGCCGTACGGTTGAACGCGGCAGCCAGCCTGCGCACCTCCGGCGGGCCCTTCGTCATCGTCACCGGCGTGGCCCGGCCGCCCTCCGCCAACTCATGCGTGGCACGCTCCAGTTCACGGATCGGCCGGCCGGTCCAGCGGGCGATGGCGAACCCGACCACGGTGACCGCCGCGAGCACCCCGATCCCGCCGAGGCACAGCAACAGCCAGACATGATGCACGCGTTCGTGCACGGTCCGCGTCGGCAGCGTCAGCCATACGGCACCCTGGAGCCGCGCATCGCGCCGGACCGGCGCGGCGACCGACAGGTACTCGACGCCGCCGATGGTCGACGTGCGCACGTCCACCGTGGACGTGCCGCGCAGGGCGGCCGCGATGCCGGGGCGGGAGGCGAGGTCGGCCGACATCAGGGCGGCCAGCGGATGCGAGGTGGCGAGCAGCGCGCCCGAGGCGTCCACGACCACCACCTTCCCGCCGATCCGCTCGGCGCAGTGCACCACCCGGCGCGGCAGATCCCGCTCGGCCCGGCCGGCGCTGAGCGACAGCGAGGCGTACGCGGAGACCGACTCGGCCTCGTCCTTCGCCGCGTTCACCACCCGCTCCCGCTCGCTGCGCGAGTACACGAAGCCCAGCGGGATCTCCAGGCAGGCCAGCACGAGCGCGGCGAGGCTCAGGTAGCTGAGCAGCAGCCGGCGGGTCACGACGACACCCGCTGCCCGCCCGGCTCGGTCCGCACCGCCAGCCGGAAGCCGACCCCGCGCAGCGTCTGGATCCACGCCGGGTCGCCCAACTTGCGCCGCAGTGCGGCGACATGGACGTCCAGCGTCTTGGTCGGGCCCTCGTAGTGCGGGTCCCACACCCGGTCCAGGATCTGCTGCCGGGAGTAGACCGCGCCCGGATCCTCGGTCAGCAGCGCCAGCAGCTCGAACTCCTTGGGGGTGAGGGTGACCGGGATCTCGCCGACCCAGACCTGACGGGTGCGGCGGTCGACGACCAAGGGGCCGGGGGCGTCCGGCGGTGGGGGTGCGGGTTCGTCGTCCGACGGGGGCGGCGCCGCCTCGTACGACAGGGGCTCCGGTGGCGGGGTGACCACCGGTTCCGCCTGTGCCTCGGCGCGCAGACGCTCCACCAGCGCCTCCGTGCGGCCCCGCTCGACCGGCGTTCGCGTGCGCACCGGCTCCGCCACCGCCTCGGTGCGCTGCGTCCGCCGGGTCACGGCGCGCACCCGTGCCACCAGCTCCCGCATGCTGAACGGCTTCGCAAGATAGTCGTCCGCCCCGAGCTCCAGCCCCAGCACCCGGTCGGCCTCCTCACCCCGCGCACTCAGGATGATGACCGGCACGTCCGAGACCCGCCGGATGCCCCGGCACACGTCGATGCCGTCCATGTCCGGCAACCCGAGATCGAGCAGTACGACATCGCCGTACGCGCTTCTCAACCCCTCCGCCCCGGTGGTCACGTGATTCACCGTCAGTCCGAAGTGCGCAAGCCCTTCGGTGAGCGGTTCGGCGATCGTCTCGTCGTCCTCGATGAGCAGCACTCGTATGCCCATGCGTCCTGTCTCTCCGTGAATTCACATTCTCTGCCCTGACGTCTACACGCTACAAGGGGAGAGCGCTTGTGGAGCATTGCGGCAAAGAATGTCCAATTACTGGACGCGCGCTGGCCCTTACTTAACCCTCCTCTGGTGTGCGCCCCTCTACGGTGCTGTTGAACTGGTCGAACTCCCAGCCGAGGAGCCATCGTTGAAGGCATTGCTGGACCGTGCCCGCTCATTCAAGCGCAGGGTCGATTTCGAGCGCGGTGAATACCGGAAACTCGCCGACGGGCAATATCCCGAGGTGCTCTTCATCACCTGCTCGGACTCACGGGTCATACCCGCACTGATTACCGGCGCGCGGCCCGGAGAGATATTCGAGCTGCGCAACGCCGGCAATATCGTGCCGCCGTACGGCAGCCCCGGCGCGTCCGGGGAGGCGGCCACCATCGAGTACGCACTGGAGGTGCTGGGGGTTCAGGACATCGTCGTGTGCGGTCACTCACACTGCGGCGCGATGGGTGCGCTGAAGTCCGGCGACGACCTGTCCGCGCTGCCGGGCGTCGACGCCTGGCTCCAGCTGGCCCGCCCCGAACTGATGCCGGTCCTCACCGCCGCATCCGACGACCCGTCGCTGCCCGACGTGGCGCAGGGCAACGTCGTCAACCAGCTGGCCGTACTGCGGACTTACCCGGTGGTGCGGCAGCGGCTGGACGGGGGGCGGCTGCGGCTGCACGGCTGGTACTACGAGGTCGACACCGGACAGGTGCACGAGCTGGAGGGCGACGGCCGGTTCCGGGTGCATACCGGATGAGCGGGGCTCATGCGCGGGGGCGTACGCGCGGCAAGGAGGGCACCTCGAAGATCACGGCCATCTCGAAGATGACGGGTGCGGGGCCGTCGAAGTCCGGGGGCGCGAAACCGGACCTCGCGAACGAGATCACCGCCTCCCTCGTGGTCTTCCTCGTCGCCCTGCCGCTGTGCATCGGCGTGGCTGTCGCCTCCGGTGTCCCCGCCGAACTCGGCATCATCTCCGGGGTGATCGGTGGCCTGGTCGTCGGCGCCGTCCGGGGCAGCACGCTCCAGGTCAGCGGGCCGGCCGCCGGGCTCGCCGCGCTGGTCGCGGAGACGGTGCTGGAGCACGGCCTGGCGATGCTCGGGGTGATCGTGCTGTTCTCGGGCATCCTCCAGATCGTCCTCGGGGTGGTGCGCCTCGGCCGCATGTTCCAGGCGATCTCCCTCGCCGTGGTGCAGGGCATGCTGGCCGGCATCGGGCTGCCGCTGATGTTCAGCCAGGCCTACCCGATGGCCGACGCCAAGGCCCCCGGCACCCCGATCGAGAACATGGCCGGGATTCCGGGCCTGTTCGCCGACATCCTCACCGACCGGCAGGCGATGATCGCCACGCTGCTCGGCGTCGCCACGATCGTGCTGAGCTTCCTGTGGAAGAAGGTGCCGGGCCCGGCGAAACGGGTCCCGGCCGCGCTGGTCGCGGTCGGCATCGGCATCGCGGTCGCCGCGCTGCCCGGCGTGGACGTGAAGACGCTCCAGGTCGGAAATCTGCTGGCGGCGGTGCGGGTGCCGGGGGCCGAGGAGTTCGCGGGACTCGCGGACGCGGCGGTCATCACCTCCGTCCTCACCTTCACGGTCATCGCCTCCGCGGAGAGCCTGTTCACCGCTGCCGCCGTGGACCGTATGCACAGCGGACCGCGCACCCGCTACAACACCGAACTCATCGCCCAGGGCGCCGGGAACACGATCGCGGGCCTCCTCGGCGCCCTCCCCATCACGGCCGTCGTGGCCCGCAGCTCGGCGAACGTCCAGGCCGGCGCGAAGACCCGGATCTCCCGCACCCTGCACGGCCTGTGGCTGCTGGCGTTCGCGCTGCTGCTGCCGCAGATCCTGGCGCTGATCCCGATCTCGGTACTCGCGGGCGTCCTCGTGCACAGCGGCTGGAAGCTGTTCGCGCCGGAGGAGTTCCCGAAGATGTGGCGCCAGGACCGGGGCGAGTTCGCGGTGATGACGGTGACGACGCTGGTCATCGTCGCGACCGCGCTGCTGGAAGGCGTCCTGATCGGCCTCGCGGCCGGGATCGTGCTCGCCGCTCTGCGCATGTCGCAGACGGTGATCCGGCAGCACGTCGAGGACGACACCGCGAAGGTCGTCATGGCCGGCAACGCGACGTTCCTACGGCTCCCGCGGGTCATCGAGGCGCTGGAGAACGCGGCGGCCTCGGGCAGGCCGCGCATCCGGCTGGACCTGACGGCCGTGACACATCTGGACCACGCCTGCCGCAGCCAGGTGGAGGAGTTCACGGCGCAGCAACGGGGGCTGGGACTGCGCGTGGAGCTGCTGATGCCAGCGTCGGCGAGGACGGAGGCACCGGTCATCACCCGGCCCGCCCCGGAGCCGGCCCCGACTCTCACGCCACCGTCGGCTCCCGGCCCGGACGCCGAATGGTTCTACCTGGACACGAGGCCGCCGTCAGCCGGACAGGAGAGTTATGCGGAAAGCTACCGCCCGGTCACGTCACGTTAGCGGCCCACCCGTTCGAGAACCCTGATGGCCGTGTCCAGGCAGCGCACGAGTCGCTGACGCGGACCGCGCCGGCTGGGCGGGGCGGGCGTCCGCTCGTAGGCTGAGTCCAAGCCCTCCACATCCGGAAGGAGCTCGGCCATGTCCGGCTGGAACCCGCACGACATCCCCGACCAGAGCGGCCGCGTCGCCGTCGTCACCGGTGCCAACAGCGGGCTCGGCTACGCCACCGCGCGGGAGTTGGCCCGCAAGGGCGCCCGGGTGGTGCTCGCCTGCCGAAGCGAGCCGCGTGGCGCTGCGGCGCGGGACCGGCTGGCCGCCGAAGTTCCGGGCGCCCGGGTCGAGTTGCGGCGGCTCGACCTCGGGGACCTCGGCTCCGTAAGGGAGTTCTCCGCAACCTTCCCGTACGACCGTCTCGACCTGCTCGTCAACAACGCCGGGGTGATGGCGTTGCCGTACGGCACGACGGTGGACGGCTTCGAGACGCAGTTCGGCGTCAACCACCTCGGGCACTTCGCGCTCACCGGTCTGCTGCTGCCCGCGCTGCTCGGCACCCCGGGCGCGCGGGTGGTGACCGTCTCCAGCCCGATGCACGCGCTGTCCAACATCGACCTCACCGACCTCAACAGCGAGCGCCGCTACCGGCGTTGGATCGCCTACGCGCGCTCCAAGACGGCCAACCTGCTCTTCACCCACGAACTGGCGCGCAGGGCCCGGGCGCAGGGGACGGAGCTGGTGGCGGCCGCCGCGCATCCCGGGTACGCGGACACCAACCTGCAGTCCGCGGGGCCGCGCATGGCGGGGCGCCGGACGAGCGAGTGGTTCGCGCGGATCGGCAACCGCGTCCTCGCCCAGTCGGCCGAGGCCGGCGCGCTGCCCACGCTCCACGCAGCCACCGCCCCCGGCGTCCGCCCCGACTCCTTCACCGGCCCGTCCGTGGCCATGTGGCGCGGGTCGCCCGCACCGTCCTGGCGGGCACCCTGGACCGTCAACGACCAGGCGGGCGAGCGGCTTTGGGAGGCGTCGGAGCGGCTGACGGGGGTGACGTACGACGCGCTGAAGGTGTGAGCTCGCGGCGGGGTGTGCGCTCAGGCCGTCGCCCCGCTGTCCACCACCAGGTCGGTGCCCACCACCGACGTGGCGTCGTCCGAGGCGAGGTAGAGGACGGCCGCGGCCACCTCCGCCGTGGTCGAGACGCGGCCGAGGGGAAGGGTGTCCCGGGCGCGGGCGGCGCGGTCCGCGTCCGTCTCACCGGGGCGCAGGGACATCCGGGTCCGGACGGCGCCGGGGCTGACCGCGTTGATGCGGATGCCGTCGCGGATGTGGTCGAGGGCGGCGCCCCTGGTGAGGGCGGAGACGGCGGCCTTGGTCGCGGCGTACGCGGCGGTGCCGGCGGCTCGGGTGTGGGCGCCGAAGGTGGAGGCGATGTTGACGATCGCGCCGCCGGTCGGCCGGCTGCGCATCTGGCGGATCTCGGCCTGGAGGGCCAGGAACACGCCGGTGACATTGATGTCGAGCTGGGTGTGCCAGTCCTCCTCGGAGAGGTCGGACAGCGGCGTGCCGCCCCGGAAGACACCGGCGTTGTTCACCGCCACGTCCAGGGAGCCGAAGTACTCGACGGTGGCGGCCACCGCCGACTGGACGTCCGCCGCGCGGGCGACGTCGGCCGTGACCGCCAGCGCCTTTCCGCCCGCCTCCTCGATCAGCGTCACCGTCTCCTCCAGCAACTCCCGCCTGCGGCCCACCGCCACGACGTTCGCGCCCTCCGCCGCCAGCGCGAGCGCGACGGTCCGTCCGATGCCTGAGCCGGCGCCGGTGACCAGGGCGGTCCGGTCGGTGAAGCGGGCGCGGTGGTGCGATGCGGTGGTGGTCATGGCCGGTCTCCCCATTTTCTTGAACGATCGGTTCAATATCGGCACAAAAGAAAAGCACCCCGTCCGGGGGTGCTTCTCAGTCCAGCAGTGCCAGCGCCTGCTCCGCCGCGTCCCGTATCCGCGCCGGGTCCGACGACGCCTTGCCGACCACGCGCAGGCCCTGGAGCAGCACCAGCAGCATGCGCGCGAGGGTGAGCGGGTCGCGGTCGGCGGGCAGTTCGCCCTGCGCCCGCGCGCGGACCAGGGCCGAGTGCAGAACCGTCTCCAACTGGTCCCAGTTGCGCTCGACGTGCCGGGCCGCGGCCGGGTCGTGCGGGGCGAGTTCCGCCGCGGTGTTGGTGATCATGCAGCCGTTCAGGCGCAGCCGGGCGTCCGTGGCCTCCGCCGCGTACCGCCGTACGAGGCCGCGCACGGCCGGCAGTGCGGGTCCCGGCTGGGACAGCTCGCGCACGATCGGCGGGAGCCCCGCCCGGTCGTAGCGCTCCAGCGCCTTCAGATACAGCTCGTGCTTGTTGCCGAAGGTGGCGTACAGGCTCGCCCGTCCGATGCCGAGGTGCTCGACGAGGTCGGACATCGACGTCGCCTCGTAGCCGCGCCGCCAGAACAGCTCGAGAGCTGCCTGGAGCGCGACCTCGGGATCGAATTCCTTGGTCCTGGCCACGAGGGCCAGCCTAGGATCAATCAGAACGACCAGTCAAGAAAACGCCAGTCAAGAGAACTCGGTCCTACGACGCCCGTACCTCGTACGTGGCGACGCGCACCGCCTCGTCGTCCAGGCACTGTCCCGACTCCAGGTCGAACCGCTGCTTCAGCAACGGCGAGGCGACGAACGGGCGCCCCTGGTGGGTGCCGGTCAGGCCGCGGGAGAGGACCGCCGCGCCGCCGAACGGGTCGCGGTTGTCGATGGCGTACAGCTGTCCGGCCCGGTCGCGGAACAGGGCCACCTGCCCGCCGTCCGGCAGCAGGGCCGCCACACCGCGGCCCGGGAGCAGCCGGGTCAGGTCGCAGACCGTCAACCAGTCCTCGTCCAGCCGTACTTGGACCTTCAGATCGGTCGTCTCGGGTGCCAGGGTCATCGCTGGGCGCTTCCTTCCAG
This sequence comes from Streptomyces sp. NPDC111802, assembly GCF_055634335.1. Taxonomy (NCBI): domain Bacteria; kingdom Bacillati; phylum Actinomycetota; class Actinomycetes; order Kitasatosporales; family Streptomycetaceae; genus Streptomyces; species Streptomyces sp. NPDC111802. The sequence goes on from NZ_JBVKCZ010000071.1 coordinate 17,938, forward strand.
GGGGCGGTGGCCGATGGTCAGCAGCGGCAGGTCGGGCTTGATCTGTTCGCGCTCGGGGACGAAGCCGACGACCGGGTCGGGGGTGTCGGGGGCGTTGACGAAGGAGACGAAGCGGGCCAGCTTCTCCGGGTCGTTGATGGTCTCGGCCCACTCGTCGCGGTAGTTCGAGACATGCGCCGCCATCAGGGACTCCAGCTCCTCGCAGATGCCGAGCGAGTCCTCGACGACCACGTCGCGGACATGGTCCAGGCCGCCGGGGATCCGCTCCAGCCACACGCTGGTGCGCTCCAGACGGTCCGCGGTGCGGATGTAGAACATCAGGAACCGGTCGATCAGACGGATCAGCTCGGCGTCGGACAGGTCCTGCGCCAGCAGGTCCGCGTGGCGCGGGGTCGCGCCGCCGTTGCCGCCGACGTAGAGGTTCCAGCCGCTCGCGGTGGCGATGATGCCGAAGTCCTTCGACTGGGCCTCCGCGCACTCGCGCTGGCAGCCCGACACGGCCGACTTCAGCTTGTGCGGCGAGCGCAGGCCCCGGTAGCGCAGCTCCAGGTCGATCGCCATCCGGACCGAGTCCTGGACGCCGTAGCGGCACCAGGTCTGGCCCACACAGGACTTCACCGTGCGCAGCGCCTTGCCGTAGGCGTGCCCGGACTCGAAGCCCGCGTCCACCAATCGTGCCCAGATGAGGGGGAGTTGCTCGACGCGCGCGCCGAACATGTCGATCCGCTGGCCTCCCGTGATCTTGGTGTAGAGGCCGAAGTCCCGGGCGATCTCGCCGATCACGATCAGCCCCTCCGGGGTGATCTCACCGCCCGCGATACGGGGCACGACCGAATACGAGCCGTTCTTCTGGATGTTGGCGAGGAAGTGGTCGTTGCTGTCCTGAAGGGCCGCCTGCTCGCCGTCCAGGACATAGCCGCTCGCGCCGATCGTGGGAGCGAGCGAGGCGATGATCGAGCCCACCGCCGGCTTGCAGATCTCGCAGCCGTCGCCGCCCCGGGCGCCGTCACGGCCGTAGCGGTCGAGCAGGTCCTGGTAGGTGTTGATGCGCAGGGCGAGGACGATCTCGTACAGCTCCTCGCGGGTCTGCGAGAAGCAGCCGCACAGGCCCTTGTCGACCTCGACGCCGGACGCCTCCAGCTCGGCGGTGACCAGCTGGCCGAGGACCTTGACGCAACTGCCGCACGTCGTACCGGCCTTGGTGCACTTCTTCACCTCGGGCACGGTGGTGCACTGGTGGTCCGTGACCGCCTCGCGGATCGTGCCCTTGCGGACGTTGTTGCAGGAGCAGATGATCGCGTCGTCCGGCAGCGCGGCCGGGCCGAGCTGGGCGGGGGCGCCCGCGCCGGCCGGCAGCACCAGCGACTCCGGCGAGACCGGCGGGACCGAGCCGGTGAAGGCCTTCAGCGTGCCGTACGCCTCCGCGTCGCCGACCAGGATGCCGCCGAGCAGCGTGCCGTCGCGGCCGATGACCAGCTTCTTGTACAGGCCGGCGCGGGAGTCGGAGTACACGACGTCCAGGCAGTCCTCGGCGGTGCCGTGCGCGTCGCCGAAGGACGCCACGTCCACGCCGAGCAGCTTCAGCTTGGTGGACAGGTCGGCGCCGACGAACGCCGCCTCGTCGGACGCGATGGTCGCCGCGGCCGTCTCCGCCTGCTCGTAACCGGGCGCCACCAGGCCGTACACCCGGCCGTCCGAGGCCAGCGCGCACTCGCCGATCGCGAACACCTGCGGATCGGCGACCGTACGGCACTGCTCGTCGACCGTGATGCCGCCGCGCTCGCCGACCGTCAGACCGCAGTCGCGGGCCAGCTGGTCGCGGGGGCGGACACCGGCGCTGAACACCACCATGTCGGTGGCGAGTTCGGAGCCGTCGGACAGCTTCATGCCGGTGACGGCGCCGTCGGAGTCGACCACGATCTCCTGTGTGCCCACCCCCGTGTGCACGCTCAGGCCCATGTCCTCGATGGTGCGCAGCAGCGCCGCGCCACCGCCGTCGTCGACCTGGACCGGCATCAGCCGGGGCGCGAACTCCACGATGTGGGCGTCGAGTCCGAGGCCCTTGAGCGCGCCCGCCGCCTCCAGGCCGAGCAGACCACCGCCGACCACCGCACCCGTCGTGGCCCTGGCCTTCGCGTACTCCTCGATCGCGAGCAGATCCTCGATCGTGCGGTAGACGAAGCAGCCGGTGGCGTCCTTGTTCGGGACCGGTGGCACGAAGGGGTACGAGCCGGTGGCGAGGACGAGGGTGTCGTACTCGAAGACCTCACCGGACCTGGCGGTGACCTTCTTCGCCTCGCGGTCCACGGAGACCGCGGGGTCGCCGACGTACAGCTCGATGCCGTGCGTCTCGATGAACTCCATGTCCGTCATCGACAGGTCCTCGGGCGTCTTGCCCGAGAAGTACGAGGTGAGCGCCACGCGGTCGTACGCCGGACGCGGCTCCTCGCACAGCACGACCACGCGGTGCGTGGCGGTCAGGCCGCGCTCGGCGAGCGCCTCGAGGAAGCGCTGGCCGACCATGCCGTGGCCGACGAGCACGATCGTGGGGGTGGCCCCCAGGGTGGCGGTCATTCAGGAGCCTCCATCGTTGGTGAGCAGGTGGAGCAGGGGGCCGTCGTCGGGGAGCGGCTCTGCTCCCTCCCAGGCGCGGGCGAGCGCGCCGACGGTGCCGAGTTCGCCGACGAGAACCCCGCCGACCAGGCGGTCGTCGCGGACGACGACCTTGCGGTAGGTGCCGCGGGTGGCGTCGGTCAGCTGGACGACGTCGTCGCCGGGCCGGGCCTCCGTCTCGCCGAACGCGGCGAGGTCGAAGAAGCCCTCACCCGCCAGCGTCAGCCGGGTCAGCGCCCGGGTGCCGGTGTAGCGGGCCGCGCCGTTCCCCGCCAGCAACTCGGCCAGGACATCGGCCTGTTCGAGCGCGGGCGCGGCCAGCCCGTACACCGTGCCGGCGTGCTGCGCGCAGTCGCCGACGGCCCGGATGTGCGGGTCGGACGTACGGAGCTCGTCATCGACGACGATGCCCTTGCGGACGTCCAGCCCCGCGGCCTGCGCGAGACCCGCGCGCGGGTGGACACCGCAGGCGAGAACCACGAGGTCCGCGTCGAGGGCGTATCCGTCAGCCATCTCCACCGAGCGGACCGCGCCGCCGACACAGCGCACATCACGCACCCGCAGATCGGTGTGGACCTCGACCCCGAGGTCGACGAGATGACGCCGGACCAGCTTCGAGGCGGCCGGGTCCAGTTGACGTTCCATCAGCCGCTCGGACTGCTGGGCGAGCACGACCTGCGCGCCGCGCAGCGCGAGGGCACGGGCGGCGGAGACCCCGAGGAGCCCGCCGCCGATCACGACCGCCCGCACGCCCGGCCGCACAGCCTTGGACAGGCCCAGGCAGTCGTCCATGGTGCGGAAGGCGTGGACGCCCTCCGGCAGTTCGTGGTCCGGGGTGAACAGGCCGCGCAGGGGCGGCAGCACCGCGTTGGAACCGGTGGCCAGGACGAGGGTGCCGTATGCGATCTCCGACCCGTCCGCGAGATGTACGGCTCGCATCTCGCGGTCGATGCCGGTGACCCTGCCGCGCGTCAGCTCAGCGGGCGCCGGCAGGGCGATCACGTCGGGGCTGTACCGTCCGGCCAGCACCTCGGCGAGCAGCACCCGGTTGTACGGGCGGTGCTCCTCCTCGCCGACGAGCGTCACGGGCACACCGAGCTCGCCGAGCCGCCGGGCGAGACGTACGCCCGCGAGGCCGGCGCCGATCACCACCACACGCGTATTCGAGGTCATGGCTTCGAGCGTGCGTTGCCGGTGTTTCCCGACCGCATCACCCCTGTTTCCCGCGAGGAACGCTGCCCTCAGCGGGGCGGGGGAGCGGGTGTGAGGGTTCGGCGAGCGCGCTGGGGGCGGGCTGTGAGGCCGGGCGCGTCCGGGGCGCGGTGGGGTGAACCGTACCTTGGGTCTTCGTGCGGGCCCCCATCGGATACGACCGCCGGGGACAGGTTTACATGGACGGCACGCGCATCCTCTGCCTAGGGTCGCGATCATGCCCGACATATCCCTGACCACGGTGGCGGTCCTGTGCCTCGCGGCCCTCGCGGCCGGCTGGATCGACGCCGTGGTCGGCGGCGGAGGACTGCTGCTGCTCCCCGCCCTGCTGCTCGGCCTTCCGTCGAGCACCCCGGCCGCCTACGCGCTCGGCACCAACAAGGCGGTCGCGATCGTCGGCACCACCGGCGCCGCGGTGACCTACACCCGCAAGGCACCCGTGGACGTACGCCTCGCCGTGCGCATCGGTGTCGCGGCCCTCGCGGGTTCCTCCGGCGGCGCCTTCTTCGCGGCCGGCATGAGCACCGAGGTGCTCAAACCCGTGATCATGCTGGTGCTGCTCGCCGTGGCCGCCTTCGTGATCCTGCGCCCCGCCTTCGGCACGGCACCGGCGGCGGGCCCGGTCTCCCGCCGTCGCACCCTCGCCGCGATCGGCCTCGCGGGCCTCGGCATCGGCTTCTACGACGGCCTGATCGGCCCCGGCACCGGCACGTTCCTGGTCCTCGCCCTCACCGCCGTACTCCATCTCGACCTCGTCACCGCCTCCGCCACCGCCAAGATCGTCAACTGCTGTACCAACGCCGGCGCGCTCGCCACCTTCGCCTGGCAGGGCACGGTCCTGTGGCAACTGGCCGCGGTGATGGCCGTCTTCAATCTGGCGGGCGGCACGCTGGGGGCGCACACGGCACTGAAGAAGGGCAGCGGATTCGTGCGCGTGGTGCTGCTGACGGTGGTGTTCGCGCTGGTGGTGAAGCTGGCGTACGAGCAGTGGGCGGGCTAGCCGGTAGGGCGCTGACGCCGCCCGCGGCATGGCGCTCAAGGCAGGACGGCCCGCTGCGGTCAGCGGCTGTCGGTGAGGTGTGCGAAGACGACGACGTTGCCCTGGTACCCGGTCGTCCGTGAGTAGCCGCCGCCGCAGGTGATGACCCGCAGTTCGGGGCGCGCGGCCGAGCCGTACACCTTCTCGTCGGGGAAGGCCTTCGCGTCGTACACCTCGACGGCGTCGACCAAGAACAGCGCCGTGCCGCCGTCGCGTCGGTCCACCTCGATCGTGCTGCCCTTCCGCAGGGCGCCGAGCCGGTAGAAGACGGCGGGCCCGTCGGCGTTGTCGACATGGCCGGCCACGATCGCGGTGCCCCGCTCGCCTGGTGTGGTGCCGGCCTCGTACCAGCCGGCGAGGTTCTTCCGTTCCGCGGGCGGCACATCGAGGCTGCCCGTCTTCGTCAGACCCAGGCCCATGAGGGGGGCGTCCACGCGGATCGAGGGGATGCGTATCCGGTCGGGAGGGGAGGGCGGGAGCGCGAGGGCGGCGTCGTGCAGGGGGTCGCGCGGGTCGGC
>NZ_JBVKCZ010000072.1:0-22212 GCF_055634335.1 Streptomyces sp. NPDC111802
ACCCCAGGTGACGGGACCCGCGTAGCCGGCGTTCGGGGTGATGCCGTGCTTGGTCTGGAAGGCCTGGATGGCCTTGCAGTCGGTGGTGGACTGCCGGCCGTCGACGGGACGGCCGAGGAACTTCTCCACCTGCTTCTGATACGGCCCGGCCTGTGTCGTGCAGCTCGGCGCCGCCTGTGCCGGACTGGCGGCGAGCGTGAGCGTGAGCGGTGCGACCAGTCCGCCGGTGATGCCGAGTGCGACGGCGCGCCGTCTGCGTATGTCCCCCATGTCGGCTGCTTGCCTTTCATGCGTCGTGTCGTGCGTCGTGGAATCTCGACGACCTAGACCGGTGCCCGGCCGAATGGGTTGTGGGCCGCCGTACGCTGAGACGAAACGGTTACGAAGACTGCCCCGGTTCGGCGACCGGATGGTCGTAGGCCGTGTTCACCGAGGTGCCCTGACGCCAGGACAAGGACAGAGCGCGGTTCAGGACGTGTTCGGTCTCGGGGCGGTCCGGCAGGGGCAGGTGCAGGGCCCTGAGCATGTCGAAGCGGTGCAGGTCGAATGCGGTACGCACGCATTCGCCGTAGGCGAGCGCCGCCCGCACGGCTCCCACGTAGGCGAGCCGGGCCATCGCGAGCGGCACGAGGGCCAGGCAGGCCCACCACCCCCCGGACGGCAGCAGCAGGCCGGCGGCCGCGAGCGCGTGGCCGTCAGGGTCGCGGCCAGCCGTGCGGCCACGTCGAGTGTGTTGCGCCGGTCGTCGACGACGAGGCGTGTCGTCTCGCCCAGCACCGGATACAGCCGTGGCCAGGCGACCACGGCGTCCAACCCGTACGGTTCGCCGGCCTGCCACTCCATCGCGGCCAGGACGTTGCCGAGGGCCGTGGGCCGGACGAGACCCTCGGGAGGAAAGGAGCGGCGCAGGCGCGTTCCCGCGAGCCCGATCTCCTGGATCTCAGCGTCAGTGAGTTCCGTCCCGTCGTCCTCCGGCAGCTCGGCCCGAGCCGCGAGCCGGGACCGGCGGCGCAGTTGGGCGCCGCGTGTCCACCCGGCCAGGAGCGCCGCCCAGCGCGGCCAGCCGCCTTCGAGGAGCCGCACCATCGCCAGTTGCAGGGGATGGCCCAGGGTCGCCCCCAGGGTGATGCCGAGGGCCACCGCCAGGACCTCGCCTGTGCCCAGATCGGCGACGGTACGCCACGCGCGGCCGAAGTCCGGAGGGCGGCCGGGCGCTCCGGCCCAGATCAGCACGAGGAGGAAGAGCATGGCCGCGTACGTCGGGAGGTAGTCGACCAGGAAGAAACGGCCGCCTTCCAGGCTCGGCCTGGCCGCGGCGTCGAGCCTCACTGCTCGAGCTCCAGGCGGCCGTGGCCGTTGGGGCAGGACGGCAACGACCGCTCGTCGGTGTGGATCCTGCGCCGCGAGACACCACACGTGGAGCAGCGGTACCGCAGGATCTCGTACCGCAGGGACTCGCCCGGCAGCGTCGCACCATCTCCGTCTCCGACGGAACGCAGGACCGAGGTGCCGAGGCCGTTCAGATATGTGCGGGTGGTCACGCCGACGATCCGCCCGTCCACTTCGACGGCTACCTCGTGCAGCGCGCGGTCGGTGACGAAGACAGACTCCAGGGCGTCCGCGGCGTCGACTGCGTCCGAGCCCGGCGGCAGGTCCAGCACCGGTGTGCTGTCCGGAAGGGTGTCGGCCGCTGTCGACGCGTCGAGCAGAATGCCGAATGTGTCGTCGGTCATGACCCTTTGAGGTATCAAGCCACCACTGTCCGCGTCCAGACCTGTACATTGAGTGGGCTGCGTCGCGGGCGGGGGGATGCCTGTATGAACGAGGGGCTGGTCGCCCTGTTGGCACGGGCGATCGCGGCGTACGAAGAAGGCGACGGCGCCGCGCTCGGCTCCCCGGAAGCCGACTCGGCGGCCGTGGCGCTGTGGAATTCGCTCTCCGACGGCGCATCGATGGACCCCGGAGTACTCGGGGTACTGACGACGTTCCACTGGTACTACCACGTCGCCGAGAACCCCGAAGCACTCGCGGCCGCGGTACTGGCGGGCGATCTGCTGCGCGCGCAGGCCCCCGAGGCACTGCCGCCGGACCTCAGGGCCGCGCTCGAAGCCGTCGATCTCGCGGTCACCGAGGGCTCGGTGACCCTGGACATGGCCGAGGACGACGAGTGGCGCGACTGGTACGCGCGCCTCTTCTTCAACCTCGGCGCGGTCTGGAGCAACGAATTCAGAGAAGACGAGGCCGACTTGGGGCCCCTGGACCGGGCGGTGGCAGCCATGGACATCGCGCGAGGCCTGCTGCGCGCGGACGATCCGCTTCGCGTTCCTGCCACGGCTCTGCTCGGCCGGTCCCTGTCGATGAGGGGCTCCCGGACCGGGGACAAGGACGAACTGGAGGCAGCGTGCGCCCTCCTGCGGGAGGCGCTGGGGGCGACCGGGCCCGGCGACGAACTCCGGGCGAACATCCACGTCTTCCTGGTCGGCGCGCTCGTGTCCGTGCTGGAAGTCGAGGACACTCCCGTCACCGGGACCGCCTTCGCGGAGGCCGCCACGGCGTCCCTCGCCGAACTGGCCCCGGACGGCCCCGACTTCGCCGCCACCGCCGACCTCGCCATGGCCGTCGCGGGCGGCCGTCTGGGGCTGAACCCCGCCAAGGCCCGGGACTTGGACGAGCACATCGCCTATGCCCGGCTCAGCGTCGCCGCCCGCCCCGACGCCCATCCCGAGCGCTCCGGGGCGCTGTATCTGCTGGGCACGGCCCTGCACCGGCGGGCCGGCGCACGGCAGTCGCCGGCGGACAACACCGAGGCGATCGCGGCGTTGCGGGAGATGGCCGAACTGGAGGCGGACGCGTCCCCGCCCACCCGACGCGCCCTTCCCCACCTCCTGCTGAGCCAGTGTCTCGATCAACGGCTGATCCTCACCGGTGACCCCGCCGTGGCGACCGAGGCGGTCGCCGCGGCCCGGCACGGTCTTGAGCTGCTGCCGCCGGACGATCCCGACCGGGGCTCCTGGCTGACGTCACTGGGCACCGCCCTGTTCGCCAGGTACGAGGTGACGCAGGCCCGCCCCGACCTGGACGAGGCCGTCGAGGTGCTGTCACATGCCGCCGAGCGGCCCGCCGAGGGCGACGAGGCACGCACACTGTCCGTGCTCGGCGTCTGCCTTTATCTCCGTCATGACATGAGCGGCGACATCGCCGACCTGGAGGCGGCCGTCCGTCACACGCGGGCGGCACTCGCCGCGATGGCCCCGGACGACCCGGCCCGCTCGGACTGGCTGGGCAACCTCGCCACGGCGCTCTTGCTGTGGCACAAGCATTTCGACGCCCCCGAAGTGCTCGACGAGGCGGTGCACCTGATACGCCGTGCCGCCGAACTCACCCCTCCGGGACACGCCGACCGGGAACGGATGCAGGGAATCCTCAGCGACGCGCTGATGGAGCGCTACACGGCCAGGAGCGCGATCGACGACCTGCTGGAGGCCATGGCCGCGGCGCGCGAGTCGGTCGCCAGCTCCCTTCCCGGCACGTCCGGCAGGTTCAAGGCCGTGACCCTGTTGAGCAACGCCCTGCGGCTGCGCCACGAACTGAACGGGGACCCGGCGGACCTCGACGAGGCCGTTGAGCTGGCTGACCTGGCCGACCTGGCGGGCAGCTCCGTGCCGGTGACGGCCCGCGAGCTCAACAACCTCGGCGTCCTGCTGCTCGACCGCAGTGGCCTCACCGGCTCGGGAGCCGATCTGGACCGCTCGATCAGCACCTTCCACGAGGCACGTGGGATCGCGGCACCCGGCAGTTCCCACGCCGTGAACGCCTTGCTGAACCTGGGCAACGCCCTCGAACAGCGCTATCGATCGACCGGCTCCCTCACCGACCTGGAGGAGGCCGTCACCTTTCTGCGGGCCGCGCTGGCTGTCGGACCCGCCGCTCCCGCGCGCCGGATGGTGCTCATCAACCTCGCCAAGGCACTCGCGCTCCGCGCCGACGTCACCGGAGGTGCCGGCGACCTGGACGAGGCGGCCGAGGCCCTGCGCGCGGCCCTGATCACCCTGGCGCCGGGCCACACCCGCCGCCCCCGCTACCTCGGGGCGTACGGCACCGTGCTCCTGCGGCGGTGGGAGCACGCGCGCTCCAGGGCCGACCTCGACGAGGCGGTCGGCCTGCTGCGGGCCGCCGTCGAGGCGACCGCACCGTCGGATCCCCGGCGCGGTCCCCACTGCCTCAATCTGGGCCTTGCTCTCGAGGCCCGTTCCCGGCTCACCGGTTCCGACCGGGACCGCGCCGACGCGGACCGGGCATACCGCACCGCCGCCGACACCAGCGTGTCCGCCGCCGACGCCCGCATCCGGGCCGCGCATCGGGCGAGCTCACTCGCCTGGGAGCACGGCGACATCGACGGCGCGCTGTCGGCGGCACGGCAGGCGGTGGGCCTGCTGCCCCTGCTGGCCTGGCGCGGCATTCCCCGCGCCGACCAGGAGCGGCAGCTGTCCCTGCTGGCCGGACTTGCTTCGGAGGCGGCCGCACTGGCCGTCGCCGCCGGCCGGCCCACCCTGGCCGTGGAACTGCTGGAGCAGGGGCGGTCCGTGCTGTGGTCCCAGCTCCTCGACACCCGGGAGGACGTCACCGCGCTGAGCGCCGTCCGTCCGGATCTCGCCGAGCGCCTCACCGATGTCCGGGCCGCGCTCGACATCCAGCTCGACCACGACTTCGCCCGGCTCGAGCCTCCCCCTGTCACCGACCGCACGGTCCTGGCCCGTCGCTGGGACCAGTTGGTCGCCGAGGTGCGCGACCTGCCCGGGTTCCAGGGCTTCCTGCGGCCGCGCCCGTTCGAAGAGCTGGCGACCGCCGCAGCCGAAGGCCCGGTCGTCGTCCTCAACTTCAGTTCGGTGCGCTGCGATGCCTTGGTGGTACGGGACGGCGACGTACAAGTCGTCCCGCTGCCCGGCCTCGTCCCTGACCGGCTCATTGAACACCTCGAGGCCGTCTTCGACACCTTCGAAGAGCCCCCGTCGTCCCTGGCCGCCGTCGTGCGCGCCCATCTCACCGTGACCGGGCTGCTGGAATGGCTGTGGACCGCCGTGACCGGTCCGGTACTCGACGCCGTGGGCCAGGTGCGCCGGCTGTGGTGGTGTCCCACCGGGCTGCTGGCCTTCCTGCCGCTGCACGCCGCGCTCCGCCCGGGCACCGCCGAGTCCGCCCTGGACCATGTGGTCTCGTCCTACACCCCTACTCTTCGCGACCTGATCACGGCCCGTTCCCGCAGCGCGCCGCCCGACCCGCGGCTGCTCGTGGTGTCCATGCCCCACACACCGGACGCGCCGGACCTCGCGGTGGAACCCGAGACCGACACACTGCTGCGCCTCTTCGGCTCCCGCGCGACCTTGGTCTCCGGGCAGGAGGCCACCCGGCAGCGCGTCCTGGACGGGCTCGGCGCACACGCGTGGGTGCACTTCGCCTGCCACGGGAGGCAGGACCTAGGCCAGCCCTCCCGCAACGCGGTCCTGCTCCACGACCAGCCCCTCGAAGTCCTCGACGTGGTGCGGGTGCGGTCGGCCCAGGCCGAGCTGGCCTTCCTGTCCGCCTGCCGCACCGCGTCCGGCGGCACCGCGCTTCCCGATGAGGCGATCCACCTCGCCGCCTCCTTGCGCACGGCGGGTTTCCGTCATGTCATCGCCACGCTCTGGCCGATCTACGACGCGGTGGCCCCGCAGGTCAGCGAGGATGTCTACACGGCGCTCGCAGCCGACGGGCGAACCTCCGAGACAGCGGTACTGCTGCATGGCGCGGTCCAGCGTCTGCGAGAAGGCGCGGCCGGGCACTCACCCACCGTCTGGGCGCCGTACATCCACATCGGGCCCTGACCGCGCGGTGGCCAGGACATGAGGTCTGCTCGTGCCGTACGGACGCCTCAGGCACTGCCGTGTCGCCCTACCGCCGCCCGGAACCCGGTGTTGACCGCGGTCAGGCCGCCGTCGACGGTGAGGGTGGTGCCGGTGATCCATGCCGCGTCGCGGGATGCCAGAAAGATGACGGCGGCGGCGATGTCCTCGGGCTCGCCGACCCGGCCCAGGGGGTACAGCGGCCGAATCGCGTCGAGGTCCGCGTCCCGCCCCTCCCACGCCGAGGTGCGCACCGTGCCCGGCGCCACCATGTTGACGCGGACGCCCCGGGCGGCGGCGTGGCCGGCGAGGGTGCGGGTGAGGGAGCCGAGGCCGGCCTTGGCGGCACTGTAGGCGTGGTTGCCGAAGTCCTGGAGGCCGTTGACGGAGCCGATGTTGACGATGGCACCGCGGCCGGTCGCGGCCAGGTGCGGGAGGGCGGCGCGGCAGCAGTGGTAGGTGCCGGTCAGGGTGACGTCGAGATCGCGGGTCCACGCCTCGTCCGGGCCGTCCTCGAAGAGTTCGGTGTCGGGTGTGCAGGCGGCCGCGCTGTTGACCAGGACGTCGAGCGAGCCGAAGCTGTCGACGGCGTGGGCGACGGCCGCCTCGACGGACACCCGGTCGGCCACGTCGCACGCCAGCGCCCGCGCCGCGAGCCCTCGTCCCCGTAGCTCCGCCGCCGTCTCCTCGGCCTCGGGTCCGTCCCTGTCGGTCACCAGGACGCGCGCGCCCTCCTCGGCGAACCGGCGTGCGGTGGCGGCGCCGATACCGCGCGCCGCACCGGTGATCAGTACTCCGTGAGCCGCGAAGCGCCCTGTGTTCGTCATGCATCGAACCGTAGTGCCGGGACGATCATCCGGGCAGATAGCGTGCGTCCATGGCCGTGTTCATGCAGCAACTGCCCACGCTCATCGGCGTCGTGATCGGAGCGCTCGGTTCCTATGTGGTGGTTGTGCGGGGCGACCGGATGAGGTTTCCAGCGGGATCCCTCGGATCGGCAGCGCGCCGGACGTGAGGGCTACTACGCGGCAGTGCGGGAGGACCTCGGTCTGCCGCCGGGCCACTCCGCTCGCCGGCCGATCCGCACCGCCGCCCCGGCGCCGCCTCAGCGGTAGCCCGTCGTGTCCGCCGGCTTCCCCGCGTCCTGCACCTCGACGATGTACCGCCAGGCGTCCGGGCGGCTGCCGTCGAGGTCGGAGAAGCCGTAGACCCGCGCGAGCTGACCGCTGGAGAGGGACTCGCCGTTCCAGCGGGCCACGTCGGGGTCGGCGGCGAGTGCTGCGACGGCGCGTCCGACATAGCGCGGTGTCTCGGAGATGGCGAAGTGCGGGACGCGGGCGAGAGCGTCGCGCCAGTTGTCCTCACGCACCTCGAAACCCTCCAGCATCATCTCGGAGCGTAGCCATCCCGGGGTCAGTGCCACGGCGGTGGCGCCGCGCGGTCGGAGTTCGCGGCCGAGGGCGAAGGCCATCCGCAGGACGGATGACTTGGCGAGGTCGTAGAAGAAGGAGACCCGGTAGTTGTCACGGTTGTAGTCCGCCGTGCCGTCGGTCATCTCGACGACCAGTCCGCCCGGCTGGCGCAGGAGCAGGGGCAGGGCGTGGTGGTTGGTGATCGCGTGCGTCTCGACCGCGAGCCGCAGCAGCCGCAGGCCCTTGTCGAGGTCGTGCTCCCAGACCGGGCTGTCCCAGGCGAAGAGTTTCTCGCCGCCCCAGATGTCGTTGACGAGGATGTCGAGGCGCCCCTGTTCATCCGCGATGCGGTCGACGAGGGTGCGGACCTGCGCCGGGTCGAGATGGTCGGTGGGTACGGCGATGCCGTGGCCGCCCGCCTCGGTGACCAGGTCGGCGGTGTCCTCGATGGTCTCGGGGCGGTCGTACTCCGAGCGCCGGGCGCGTGTGCTGCGTCCCGTGACGTAGACGGTGGCGCCGGCCGCTCCGAGTTCCACGGCGATGCCGCGTCCGGCGCCTCGTGTCGCCCCGGCGACCAGTGCGACCTTGTCCTTCAGCGGCTGTGACATGTCCGGCCTCCCGTGCCCTGATGTGCGGTGTCGCTATCGAGGGTGCCGGGTAAGCCGGACATCTTCTGTCGTCTATTTCAGGTCTTGTCGAGGGGTCACTCGGCCGGGCGCAACCTCGCGTCCAGGTCGTCATCGTTCGCCAGGAACCAGATGTGGCCGCCGTTGTTGGTCTCGTACACGAAGTCGCGCAGGGCGGTGCTCTCGGCGACGTGGTGGGAGACATCGCCGACCACGACGAGACGCAGCCGGTAGTTCACGAACTTCTGCATGACCGCGCCCGCGACACCCGACCCCAGCCGGAAGAACTCGTCCTCGACGCGCTCCACGGGCACCGCGACCAGTTCGGCATCGTGCCCCATCGCGTCGCCGATCAGATCGAGTGCCGCGCTCTCGCCGTCCAGGGTCGGGCCGTCGGGGGCGCAGCGCAGGACGCGTACGTCATGCAGGGTCACGAGCGTGTTGGCGGTCATGGGGAGTGATCGTACGGTTGCGTCACCCCCCTCACCACGGGTTTTTCGGTCTCAGTGGCCTCGGTCGATCCACTCCTTCAGGTGCGGGGCCTCCGCGCCGATGGTGGTCGGGTCACCGTGGCCGGTGAGGACCTTGGTCTCGGGCGGCAGGCTGAGCAGCCGGTCACGGATCGAGTCGATGATCGTCGGGAAGTGGGAGTAGGAGCGGCCGGTGGCGCCGGGGCCGCCCTGGAAGAGGGTGTCGCCGGTGAAGACGACGCCGAGGCCGGGGTCGTGCAGGCACACCGCGCCGGGCGCGTGCCCCGGGGTGTGCAGGACCGTCAGGTCGGCGCCCGCTGCCTCGATGACCTGGCCGTCCAGGAGGTGGGCGTCCGGGTCGCGGTCCGGGTGGGTCAGCTTCCACAGCGGCATGTCGTCGGGGTGCAGCCAGATCACGGCACCGGTGCGGTCGGCGAGGGCGGGTGCGGCGTCGATGTGGTCGTTGTGGGCGTGGGTGCACACGATCGCCTTCAGGCGCCGGTCTCCGACGGCCTCGACGATGGCGTCGGCGTCGTGGGCGGCGTCGATGACGACGACCTCGTGGTCGTCGCCGACCAGCCACACGTTGTTGTCGACGTCCCAGGTACCGCCGTCGAGGCTGAACTGCCCCGAAGTGACGAGGCGTTCGATGCGGACGGCCATCAGAGCATCACCACCGAGCGCAGGACGTCGCCCTGGTGCATCCGCTCGAAGGCCTTCTCCACGTCGGTGAGTTCGATGGTCTCGGTGACGAAGGCGTCCAGGTCCAGGCGGCCTTGTAGATGGAGGTCGATCAGCATCGGGAAGTCCCTGCTCGGCAGGCAGTCGCCGTACCAGGAGGACTTCAGCGCCCCGCCGCGGCCGAAGACGTCCAGGAGCGGCAGTTCGAGCTTCATCTCCGGGGTCGGCACGCCGACCAGCACGACCGTGCCGGCCAGGTCGCGGGCGTAGAAGGCCTGCTTGTACGTCTCGGGGCGGCCGACCGCCTCGATGACGACGTCGGCGCCGAAGCCGCCGGTCAGCTCGCGGATCGCCTCGACCGGATCGGTCTCGCGGGAGTTGACCGTGTGGGTGGCGCCCATCGAGCGGGCCTTCTCCAGCTTGCGGTCGTCGATGTCCACCGCGATGATCTTCGCGGCGCCGGCGAGGTTCGACCCGGCGATGGCCGCGTCGCCGACCCCGCCGCAGCCGATCACGGCGACCGTGTCGCCGCGTCCCACGTTCCCGGTGTTGATGGCCGCGCCGATGCCGGCCATCACCCCGCAGCCAAGCAGCCCCGCCACCGCCGGGGACACCGAGGGGTCGACCTTGGTGCACTGTCCCGCCGCGACCAGCGTCTTCTCGGCGAAGGCGCCGATGCCGAGGGCCGGGGAGAGCTCCTGGCCGGTGGCGGCGAGGGTCATCTTCTGCTGGGCGTTGTGCGTGTCGAAGCAGTACCAGGGCCGTCCGCGCAGACAGGCCCGGCACTGCCCGCACACCGCACGCCAGTTGAGGATGACGAAGTCACCGGGGGCGACATCGGTGACACCCTCCCCCACCGACTCCACCACGCCCGCCGCCTCATGGCCGAGCAGGAAGGGGAACTCGTCGTTGATGCCGCCCTGCTTGTAGTGCAGGTCGGTGTGGCAGACCCCGCAGGCCTGGACCTGTACGACGGCTTCTCCCGGCCCCGGATCCGGCACGACGATCGTCTCCACGCGCACGGCCTCGTCCTTGCCCGGTGCGATCACGCCCCGTACTTCCTGCGCCATGGTGCCCAGCCCTTTCCTCGGCGGCTCTCCGTCCGCTTCCGACCCTAGACGTGACTGATCGGTAGAGGCACGGAGTGGGGGGCCTTCACATCTCCTTCCAGCCACTACGAAAATACCCCCGGGGGTACCCTGCTACTGTGGTCATATACCCCCGGGGGTAATTTTCGAACCTCCCCCGGGCGCCGGGGAGAGGCACGGGCCGGGCCACCGCACGAATCGGGCTCGGCCAGGACAGGGACTCGGCCAGGACGACAGAGAGGAGTGCTGCTGTGTACTTCGTCGACACCATCGACGTACCGGGACTGGGCAACCGCGGCTATCTGGCGGGCGGTGCGCACAGAGCCGTGGTGGTCGATCCGCCGCGGGACATCGACCGGATGATCACGGCCGCCGCGCGGCGGGGTGTGCGCATCACACATGTGGTGGAGACACATGTGCACAACGACTATGTGACCGGCGGACCGGAGCTGGCCCGGATCACCGGTGCCGCCTATCTCGTCCCGGCCGCGGCGCGGGTCGCGTACGAACGGGTGCCGGTCGCCGACGGGGACCGTACGCCGGTCGAGGACGACCTGGTGCTGCGCGCCGTCGCCACTCCCGGGCACACCCCGCACCACACGTCGTACGTACTGGAGGACTCAGGACACGCCGTGGCCGCCTTCACGGGCGGCTCGCTGCTGATCGGCACGGTGGGGCGGCCCGACCTGGTCGAGCCGGGGCTCACCGGGCGGCTGGCGCGGGCGCAGTACGACTCCGCGCACCGACTGGCGGCCGAGCTGCCGGACGAGACGGCGGTGCTGCCCACGCACGGCTTCGGCAGCTTCTGTTCGGCCACCCGGGCGGCCGGAGGCGGCGCTACGACGATCGGGCACGAGCGGCAGGTCAACGACGCCCTCGTCAAGGACGTCGACACCTTCGTCGCCGATCTGCTGGCCGGTCTCGACGACGTACCGGCGTACTACACCCACATGGGTCCCACAAACACTCAGGGCCCGGCACCGGTGGACCTCACGCCGCCCCGCCCGAGCGACGCCGAGGAGATCGCGGCGCGGCTGGCGGCCGGTGAGTGGGTGGTGGACCTGCGCCATCGGGTCGCGTTCGCCGAGGGTCATGTCGCCGGGTCGGTCAACTTCGAGGCCGAGGGGCAGCTGGCCACGTATCTGGCCTGGCTGCTGCCCTGGGGAAAGCCGGTGACGCTGCTCGCCGAGACACCCGCCCAACTCGCCGACGCCCAGCGCGAACTCGTCCGCGTCGGCATCGACAGGCCGGCCGCGGCAGCCACCGGCTTGCTGGAGGAGTGGATGCGACCGGGCGAGGGCCCGCGCTCCTTCCCCCGGGCGACCTTCGGCGACCTCGCCGCCCAGGACGGTGTGGTCACCCTGGACGTGCGCCGCGACTCCGAGCGTCACGCCGACCACATCAGGGGGTCCGTGCACATACCGCTGCACCAACTGCGCGGCCGGCTCTCCGAGATACCGGACGGCACCGTGTGGGTGCACTGCGCCGGCGGCATGCGGGCCGCGATCGCCGCCTCGCTGCTCGACGCGGCGGGACGCGATGTCGTGGCCGTCGACGACTCCTTCGACTCGGCCCGCGCGGCCGGGCTGCCCATGGCCCGCGTCACCCCGGCCGAGGCCCATGACCTGGCGGCCGTGGGCGCCGTCCTGGTGGACGTCCGTGAGGCGCGGGAATGGGCCGAGGGCCACGCCCCCGGCGCCGTGCTCGCGCCTCTGTCCGCCCTGGCCGCCGGTGCGCCACTGCCCGAGAACGCGCGGTCCCGCCCGGTCGTCGCCATCTGCCGCTCCGGCAAGCGCTCCCGCGAGGCCGCGGCACTGCTCTCGGCGCGCGGCGCCGAGGTCGTAGACGTGATCGGAGGGATGCGGGCCTGGACGGAGGCGGGGCTGCCTGTGGTGGCGGAGTCGGGGGCGACCGGTGAGGAGTGACGTTCCGGTCGGGGGCTTCCGCCACCGGGCTCGGGCCGGCCTCACGGGCCGCACCGGAGCCCTTTCGTGACCGCCCTGCTCCTCGGCCTCCTCGCCGGTGCCGTCACCGGGCTCTCGCTCGGGGCGCTGGGCGGGGGCGGCAGTGTGCTGGCGGTGCCTGCGCTGATCTATCTGCTCGGTTTCACGCCGGCCGCGGCGGCCACCGCGAGCCTGGTCGTCGTCAGTGTCACCTCCCTCACCGCGCTGGCCGCGCATGCCCGGGCGGGCACGGTGCGCTGGCGGGGCGGGGCGTTGTTCGCGGCGGCGGGGACGATCCCGGCGGCGGTCGGCGGGGCGGTGTCCGGGTGGCTGTCGCCCGCTCTGCTCACGGGGGCGTTCGCGGTGATCGCCGCCGGCGCCGCGCTGCGGATGCTGCGGCCGTCGGCTTCCGTACGGCACGAGGACGTGCCGGTGCGGTCCTGGCAGGTGGTCCGGGCCGGGGCGGGGCTGGGCGCGATGACCGGGGTGCTGGGGGTGGGCGGTGGCTTTCTCGCCGTACCGGCGCTGGTGAACGTGGTGGGACTGCGGATGCGGGCCGCCGTGGGGACCAGCCTGCTGGTCATCACCGTCAACTCGCTGGTCGCGCTGGCGGCCAGGGCCGGTACGCAGACGCGCGTCGACTGGGCGGCCGTGGCCCCCTTCGCGGCGGCGGCCGTACTCGGCGCCTGGGACGGCAAGCGCCTCGCCGGGAAGGTCTCCGGCGACAGGCTGCGGCAGATCTTCGCCTACGCCCTGCTGGCGGTGGCCGTGCTCATGCTGGCGGATGCCGTCGTATGACCCCGGCAGGGGCACAGGACCCGCCCATCCTCAACGCGCCTACGCCAGCGACAGGAAGAGCTTCTCCAGCCGCGCCTTCATCTGCTCCGTCGTCTCGCCGTTGTTCCGCCCCTTCTCGGGGTCGGTGAGGCACTGCTGCAACCCGGTCGCGATGATCGCGAAGCCGGCCCGGTCCAAGGCGCGCGAAGCGGCGGCGAGCTGGGTGACCACGTCCTCGCAGTCGCGGCCCTCCTCGATCATCTTGATCACCCCGGAGATCTGCCCCTGCGCCCGGCGCAGCCGGTTGAGCACCGACTTGAGGTCGTCGCCCTCGAACTGAAGCTCCACGATCACTCCTCTACATACCCTTGGGGGTATTTTACCCCCTCCCCGCGAAAGGATCTCATTCCGCATGACCTCGCCCCTCGACCCGCGCACCCTCGACATCGACGAGGCCCGCACCCGACTGCCCGGTCTGACCGTCATCGATGTCCGCACACCCGGCGAGTACGCCGTGGGACATCTGCCCGGCGCCCTCAACATCCCCCTGGACCAGCTCGACCGAGCCCTGCCCACGCTCGGTCGGCGCACGGGTGAGGTGCTGGTGGTCTGCGCCTCCGGGGCCCGCTCCGAAAACGCCTGCCGGATCCTCGGCGAGCACGGCGTTCCCGCTCTGACTCTGGTCGGCGGCACCCAGGGCTGGGCGGCGCGCGGGCACGAGCTGCACCGTCCGGCACCCGCCGCACGTGGGGCATGGAGCGGCAGGTGCGGTTCACCGCGGGCGCGCTCGTCCTGGTCGGCCTCGGACTCGGACTGCTGCATCCGGCCTGGCAGTTGCTCTCCGCGGGCATCGCGGGCGGTCTCGTCCTCTCGGCTCTCACCAACACCTGCGGAATGGCCGCGGTGCTGTCGAAGCTGCCGCACAACCGCTCGCGTCCTGCCGACCTCGACGCGACACTGGCTGCCCTGGCTCAGCAGGAGTAGGCGCCCGTCACACGCCCGGCCGATCGCGCTCTCCCCGGCGCGGAAACCGGCAGGCCTCGCGGGCGGAAGCCGACGTAGCCTGAGGGCTCCGTACGACTCCGGAGGAGCCCCGTGAGCATCGCAGAGACCCAAGCCGCCCCGGCCACCTGGCGGCTCCTGCTGGGCTATGTACGCCCGCACCGCTGGGCCCTGCTGACGGGCGCCGTGCTCTCGCTCGTCACGGGCGCCACCGGGCTGCTTCTGCCCCTGGTGGCACGGGAGTTGATCGACGACCTCTCCCACGACCGGGCCATCACCGGCGCGCTGCTGGTCATGTCGGCGCTGGTGGTGGCCAACGCGGCGCTGGGCGGGCTGGGTTCGTACGTCCTGCGGCGCACCGCCGAGTCGGTGGTGCTCGGCGCGCGGCGCGCCCTGTCCTCGTATCTTCTGCGGCTGCGCGTCGCCGCCGTGGACCGCAGTGAGCCGGGCGATCTGATGGCCCGCATCACCTCGGACACGACGCTGCTGCGCGAGGTCACCACCGACTCGCTGGTGGGCCTCGGCACCGGCGGGCTCACGCTGGTGGCGACGGTGGTGATGATGGGCCTGGTCGACCCGGTGCTGCTCGCGGTCACGCTCGGCGTGATCCTGTGCGCAGGCACGATCCTCGGCGTGATCGTGCCGCGCATCAACCGGGCAAGCCGGCAGGCGCAGGACGCGGTCGGTGTGATGGGGGCCTCGCTGGAGCGGATCCTCGGCGCGCTGCGCACGGTGAAGGCGTCCGGCGCCGAGCACCGGGAGGAACGTACGCTGCACGAGGCCGCCGAGGAGTCGTGGCGGCAGAGCGTACGGGCCGCCAAATGGGCGGCCGCCGCGGGCAATACGGCCGGACTGGCCATGCAGATCGCCTTCATCACGGTGCTCGCGGTGGGCGGGGCACGGGTGGCGACCGGGGCGATCGACATCGGCACGCTGGTCGCGTTCCTGCTGTACGTCTTCTATCTGATGTCGCCGATCCAGGAGGTCGTCGGCGCGATCACGCAGTACCAGACGGGGTCCGCGGCGCTCGCGCGGATCCAGGAGGCGCTGCGGCTGCCCGCCGAACCGGTCGCCGCGCCAGCGCCGTTGCCGTCCGCCGGGGCGGAGCCCGCCGCGCTGGCCTTCGATGACGTGCGCTTCCGGTACGCCGAGGATCTGCCCTACGTCCATCACGGCGTGACGTTCGCCGTGCCCGCGCAGGGCATGACGGCGTTCGTGGGCCCGTCGGGCGCGGGCAAGACCACGGTCTTCTCGCTGATCGAGCGGTTCTACGACCCCGAGGACGGGACCATCTCGCTCGACGGACGGGACCTGGCGGACTGGGAGTTGCCCCAACTGCGGTCCGCGATCGGCTATGTCGAGCAGGACGCCCCGGTGCTGTCGGGTTCGCTGCGGGCCAATCTGCTGCTCGGCAATCCGGAGGCGGACGAGGACTCACTCACGCGCGTGCTGAAGACGACCCGTCTGGACGGGCTGATCGCGAAACTGCCCGACGGTCTGGAGACGCTCGTCGGGCACCGCGGCACCAAGCTGTCCGGCGGTGAGCGTCAGCGCGTCGCCATCGCCCGTGCCCTGCTGCGCCGCCCCCGGCTGCTGCTGCTCGACGAGGCCACCTCGCAACTGGACGCGGTGAACGAGGCGGCGCTGCGCGACACCGTCGCCGACGTCGCCCGCACGACCACGGTCCTGGTCGTCGCCCATCGCCTGTCGACGGTGACGATGGCCGACCGGATCGTGGTGATGGACGCGGGCCGGGTGCGCGCGGTGGGCACACATCGCGAACTCGTGGCGGCCGACCCGCTGTACGCGGAACTGGCGGCGACGCAGTTCCTGGCGACGGCCGACTGAGCGCTCCGCTGGCGCCACGCGGCGGAGCCGCATATCGGGGCGGCACGCACCATCTGCGGGCCCCGGCGACCAAGGGCACTACCAGCCGCGTTCCGCTGGGTAGCCGGCACGTCACTCTCGGCGCATACGAAAAGGGCCGCCCACAAGCGGGCGGCCCTTGGGGGGTGCGGGCGGGCGACGGCTCACACCTTGAGGGCGCCGGGCAGCATCCTGGTGACCGGGGTGTCGAGGGCCTTGACCTGCTGCGGCCGCTGCGCCCGGCTCAGTTCCTTGAGCTGCTCGAGCCGGGCCAGCTGGTCGGAGGGGCGCGGCATCTTGGCCCTGCGGTCCGCGGGCACACCCGTCGTCGCGAGCGAGTCGAGCGTGGTGACGGGGTTGAGCATGCCGGCGTTCGGGGCGTCCGCCGGGGCCGCGTTCGCCAGCGGAGCGGCGAGGCCGGTGACACCGGCCGCGAGACCAACGGCGGCGACGATACGTCGTGTTGAGATCATGCTTTCCGCAACGCGGGCGGCCCGCCGCGGGACACGGCCGGCCGGCGCCCCTCACCCGTCAGGCCCAGCGCACCGGCAGCGCTTGCCGAGCCCGGCGGTGCGGAGGACGCTCGGAGGTGAGGCCCTCGCGGCCGCCCTTCGTCCTGCCGCGGGCCTCGGAGGAGGTCACCATGGGCACTGCCGCAACCCCGGCGTTCGACACCGAAACCCTGCGCCGGGCCGTCGAAGGACAGAACCCGGACACGCTTCTGTCGCTCTACACGGACGACGCGGAGATCCGCGTCGTGAACCGCAACGCGCAGCCGAGCCACCCGCAGGTGATGACCGGCCGCAACCAGATCGCCGACATGCTCACCGATGTGTACAGCCGCGACATGACACACAAGCTGGAGGGATGCGTGATTCAGGGCAACCGCGCGGCCTACAGCGAGTCCTGTGAGTACGCGGACGGCGTGCGCGTCCTGTCCGAGTCGATGATCACGCTGCGCGACGGCAAGATTTCCCAGCAGATCATCATCGAGGCATGGGACGAGTAGGAAGCGAGCGGGGAAGGCCCAGGTCGGCTCGGAGCCGACCTGGACCTTCTCGTCCGTCATTCCTTCTCATCCGTCATGGTGTGCGGAGCGTCGTGACCAGATCGCTGGGCAGGCCGTGTGTGTCGTGCAGGTAGCGGTAGTCGGCTTCGCTCAGCGGGCCCTCGAACTCCGGCCTGCCCAGCACATGGCGCCCACGCTCCAGGAGCCTGCCGAACCTCCGTTCCTCCCCCTCCAGCACCTCGCGCACCGGGCCGGTGCCACAGGTCGGACGGAAGTGGTCCAGCGTGTGGCGGAGGATCTCCCCCGGCAGGTCGGACAGAGTGCGCGAGGGGTCGTCGCGCCACAGTGTGGTGAGGACACGGCGGATCAGCCGGCGCAGGACGTAGCCGCGTCCCGTGTTTGAAGGCCGTACGCCGTCGCCGATGACGACGACGCCCGAGCGCAGGTGGTCGCAGACCAGGCGGGTCGAGGATTCGTCCAGGGGCCAGGGAGGCGGCAGGAGCCGCATCCAGGGTTCGAACAGGTCGGTGTCGTAGACCGAGCTGTGGCTCACGTGGTTCCAGACCTCCACCCACCGTGGGTCGGTGGTGGGGCTGCCCTGTGGTGGCCTGCTCGGGTCGCCGGTCCAGACGAAGATCTCAGAGTCGGGGCCGCACAGACCGACGGGGTCGTGGGACCACCAGTTCTCGTGGTGGGTCAGCTCCACGGGCAGGCCCAACTCCCGCCAGGTGTCCAGCAATTCGCGGTCGGGGCCGACCTCGTCGTTTCCACCGAAGACGGTGACGTACATCCGCTCCGGCGGGATCCCGAACCCGTCGCGCAACAGCTCGTATCCCCAACGCAGGCTCTGGGAAAGGCCGTAGTCGCCCAGCGACCACGAGCCGAGCATCTCGAACACGGTGAGATGCGTGCGGTCGCCGACCTCGTCGAGGTCGGTGGTGCGCAGACAACGCTGGAGGCCGACCAGGCGTCGGCCCTGTGGATGCCGCCGACCCTTCCAGATAAGGAGGGTGCCGCCGGTGATGTGCCCGTGTCCGCGTTCGCGGTAGAAGTCGTTGAACGTACGAACGATCTGGTCGGTGTTCATCATGGCGTTCCTTCGGGTCAGGGGACCTGAAAGAGCCGCGGCACAGGTGCGACCAGGAAGGAGAAGGCACACATCGGCGGTCCGTTTCCGGCCGCTGGGCGGTGCACCGGCGGCGGAACGGGGCGGCCACGGCCCGGTGGCCCGCATCGTACAACCGCGCGTGAGCTGCGAAGGACCGGATACCCGGGGGGCATGAACCGACTTCTCAAATCCAGGCAGAAGCATCACCGGGACCGGCACAGTCCGCCCGAGCAGGAGGCCGCGGGCCCGGCAGCACGGGGAGCGAGCGGGGCGGAGACCTCGCGGGAGGAGTTCGGGCCGGATCCTCAGGTGGAGCGGAGAGCCCCTGACACGCCGACCGAGCTGCCGAAACAGTCGTGGCGGGCGGCGCTCAAGGGCACCCTGCGGGAGTTCAAGGACGATGAGCTCACCGATCGCGCGGCGGCCCTGACCTACTACAGCGTGCTCTCGCTCTTCCCGGCGCTGCTGGTGCTGGTGTCCCTGCTCGGCCTGGTCGGCAGATCCGCCACGGACAAGGTCCTGGACAACATCAACCAGCTCGCACCGGGCTCGGCCCGGGACATCCTCACGCGGGCGGTCGAGCAGTTGCAGGGCAACAGCGGTCTGGGCTCCGTCATGGCTGTCGTCGGCCTGGTCCTGGCCGTGTGGTCCGCCTCCGGCTATGTGGCGGCCTTCATCCGCACGGCCAACGCCGTCTACGACATGCCGGAGGGACGCCCGGTCTACAAGATCCTCCCGGTCCGGCTCGGTGTGACCGTCGCTCTCATGGTCATGGCCGTGCTCAGCGCCCTGATCGTCGTCTTCACCGGCGCGCTGGCCCGCGAGGTCGGCTCCACACTGGGCATCGGCGACACGGCCCTGACGGTCTGGTCCATCGCGAAATGGCCCGTCCTGGCCGTCCTGGTGACCACCATGATCGCGATCCTGTACTGGGCGACCCCGAACGCCAAGGTGCGCGGCTTCCGGTGGATCACCCCGGGCAGTTTGCTGGCCCTGGTCATCTGGCTGATCGCCTCCGCGGGCTTCGCGCTCTACGTGGCGAACTTCGCGTCGTACAACAAGACGTACGGCACCATGGCCGGCGTGATCGTCTTCCTGCTCTGGCTCTGGATCGGCAATCTGGCCATCCTGCTCGGCCTGGAGTTCGACGCGGAGGCCGTACGGCAGCGAGCGATCGCCGGCGGGCACCCGCCCGACGAGGAGCCGTACACGTCACCACGCGACACCCGTAAATGGGATGAGCAGGACCGGCGACGCCTGCGCGGTCCCTGACGGGGTCTCCCGGTACGGCTGGCCCGTGCCCGGGTACCCGGCGCCACGACCTCATCCACGTATCACGACGCAGGAGAGAAGGTGACCCGCATGACCACCGCGCATCCCCGGTACCGCTCCCGTTCCGACGCCTCGGTCGGTGAGCTGGTCCAGGAGGCCTCCCAGGAGCTGACCGAACTGGTACGGGCCGAGATGAGGCTGGCGCAGACGGAGATGACGCAGAAGGGCAAGCGCCTGGGCATGGGTGGCGGCATGTTCGGCGGCGCCGGACTGGTCGGCTTCCTCGCCCTGCAGGCGATGATCGCCACCGCGATCGCGGCCCTGGCCGTGCCCCTGCCGGTGTGGGCCGCCGGACTGATCGTCACCGGGGCCCTGCTCGTCGTCGCCGCGCTGATGGCTGCCGTCGGCAGGGCGAAGGTCCGCAGGGCCACCCCGCCGGCCCCCGAGCAGACGATCGACAGTGTCAGAACCGACGTGGCCGAGATCAAGGAAAGGGCACAGCGATGACCGGTGAAGCGAGGTCGGGCAAGGGCCCTGACGAACTGCGCGAGCAGATCGAGCAGACTCGCGGCGAATTGGGCAAGACCGTGGAGGAGCTCGCCGCCCGGGCCGATGTCAGGACCCGGGCCCAGGACAAGGCCCAGGAGACCAGGGAGCAGGTCGGCCGTACTACCGCCCAGGTCACCCGGCGCGCATGGGAGAAGGTGCCCCCTTCGGTGCAGGACACGGCCGACCGGGCCGCCCTGCGGGTCCGCGACACCGCGGCCCGGGCCGGCCACGCGGTGCAGGACAGGACGCCCGAGCCGATAAGGGCCAGGACCGACCAGGGCCTGCGGATGGCACAGCAGCATCGCGGCGCCCTGCTGGCCGGGACGGCCGCTCTGGGCGGCGCCCTGCTGCTGGCGCGCCGCCATCGCACGGGAGCGCACCGATGAAGACCGCCGAGATCGCCTACCGGCCCGTGGGTCTCGGCCTCGGCGCCGTCAGCGGCATGCTGGCCGGCGCGGCCTTCAAGCAGACCTGGAAGATGCTGGGCCACGACAAGGACGCCCCGGACGCCACCGATGAGGACCGCACCTGGCGGGAGGTCCTCATGGCCGCGACCCTCCAGGGCGCCATCTTCGCCGCCGTCAAGGCAACGGTCGACCGGGCCGGTGCCACCGCCACCCGTCGCCTCACGGGCACCTGGCCCGGCTGAGGGACGCGTCGGCGGGTGCGGTGCCGTGCGGCGTCAACGCATCCAGGCGCTGTACGTCATCACGTCACCGGCCTTCACACCGAACCGGGGGTCGTCCCGGGTGAAGGTCACCTCCAGCCCCAGGACGGCACCGTTGGCGGGGTCCATGATCAGCATCCGACGGCTGTCCTCACCGCCGTACACGTACGCCTGCCCGCGCCGGCCCAGCCGGTCCGTCACCTGACCGGCGGGCCGTAGTCCCTCGGCGTCCGCCAGCAGGCGGGCCAGCGCGGCCGATTCGCGGGTGCCGAGGGTCCAGTGGTCGAGCAGGGTCTTGGTCGCGTCGAGGAGCTCGGCGGTGGACAGCGGCTGCGAGTGGTCGGACAGGAAGGCCCGCTCGGCTTCCTCCAGGTAGTCGTGCAGGGCGGCGGCGTCGTGCGGCGGCGGGGACTCGGGCGGGGCGTCGCTCCAACTCGGGGGGTATGTCCGCCTGCTGAGGACGTGGCCGTCGTCGACCAGGCGCGGATCGCCCTCCGCGTCGGTGAGGACGGGCCGGCCGGGGTGACGCGGGTCGGTCGCCACGACGATCTCCGTGTGGCTGTCGTCGTCGTGCCAGCGCACGATCGTCTCCTGCGGGAGGGTGATCGGCGGGTCCTGGTCGCTCATGGCCAGGCTCCATGACTGCGCGTGCGTGCCCTTGCGCAGGGCGGGCGAGCCCGCCGACGCCGTCTGCTCGGCACGCTCGGCCAGCCGCTCCAGGGGTACGGGCCTGGAGTCGGCCTGCACGACCAGCGGGCGCGGCGCGGCGACCGCGGGGGCGGTGGTCTGACCGGTGAACAGCAGTGCCGACACCAGCGCGGCGACCACGGCCGTGGCCGCGAGGCCCCACGCCAGCCGGGCGCGTCGGCGGGGAGCGGGCGGGCGCTCGCGCAGCAGCCGGTCGAGATGCCGTTCGGCGTTGTGGTCCAGCGGGCCGTCGCCGTAGTGCGGGCCGTCGACCGGAACCGGGTTGGCTCGGCGCAGCAGTTCGAGTTCGTCAGCCATGGCTTCGTTCCTTGGGCGCGGTCGCTGGGCTCGTCCGGTCGATCTCGGCTCTCAGTCGGCGCCGGGCCCGGTGCAGCCGCATCGACGCGGCCCGGTTGCCGCAGCCGAGAGCGACGGCGAGTTCCTCGACGCCGAGTTCCTCCCAGGCCGTGAGCCGCAGCACCTCCTGGTCGGCCGGGGACAGCCGGGCCAGCGCCTCGTGCACCCAGGCGCCGGGCGCCTCGGTGTCGGGGCTGGCCACGATGTGCCGGCCGTGCGCGGCGTCGTCGTTGCCCATCCGGTCGACCAGCCGTCGGCGGCGCCCGTAGCCGCGTACCGCGTTCGCCAGGCAGTTGCGTGCCACGCCGTATAGCCAGGGCAGCGGTGTCGCCGGGAGGTCGGCCCGGCGGCGCCACGCCACGGTGAACACCTCCGCCACCACTTCCTCGACCTCACTCGTACGCCCGTCCAGTCGCCGCGCGACATAGCGGCTGACCGCCCAGTAGTGCTCGCGATAGGCAGCGGCGAAGGTCTCGTCGTTGCTCATGTTCCGTTCGTGTCCGGCACCAGCCGGATCGTCACACCCGTTTCCGTGATTCTCGTCGCGTCCGTCGAGTGTGACGTGCGGCCCGGCCGCGGACACAGGCGGGGCGTGAAGAGGATCAAAGATTTCAAGGCGGTCCAGTGGCTGACCACCACGGACCACAAGACGATCGGCACGCTCTATCTGGTCACCTCGTTCGCCTTCTTCTGCGTGGGTGGCGTGATGGCGTTGTTCATGCGTGCCGAGCTCGCCCGGCCCGGTCTGCAGCTCATGTCGAACGAGCAGTTCAACCAGGCGTTCACGATGCACGGCACGATCATGCTGCTGATGTTCGC
>NZ_JBVKCZ010000073.1:0-21693 GCF_055634335.1 Streptomyces sp. NPDC111802
GGCGGATCTTCCGCAGATCCCGATGCAGTCCAAACCGCATGACGTCAATCGCCAAAGCCGTCCTCACCCTGGAGCGGCAACGCTGAAGAAGCTCAATGAAGTAGCTTTTGAATTCCTTCAGACGGCTGTGAGCAACCGTCTGAAGAAGACGAGCAACCTGCGTTGACAGCACGAGGCGTTCGCAGCGCTCAAGCCTCTGGCACCAGTATCAAACCTCATCCAGAAGTGCCGCCAGGCTATGCTCGAGTGCCGCGTTCGTATCCTCCTTGCCCGCGGCGACCACCCTGTACGAATCCTGAAGAAAGCGGCGGAGAACAGGCGTCTCGAAGCGAACCATGGCCAGTCCTTCGACCGTATCGAGCTCTACAATCGTATGGAAACGACCACATGGCCAGATCCGCACATCACCGATTCCCGCAGGAGCGCGCAGCCCCTCCGCCAACAGATCGCGGGCGAAAGACCAAATCATGCTTCTGTCGTTGTGGAAAATGTCGGGCAGGAAATGCACGTGGACTGCCAACGGGTCGGCGGACACGTAGCGCAGGGACACGGGTACTGGGATCTGATGGTTCTCGCCTGTGATTAGCCGGACCCGAGCCGGCTGCTTGAGGGTTACGTCTACAGTCGGGGCGCCCTTCTGCTTCGAATCGGGCACTTGTTGATCTGCACGTACGACCCAGCGCAGTAACCACCCATCAAGGAATCTGAACATACCTACGCGATCTGCGCCCCTTCAATCCGGGCCTCTTTCGATGTCGGGTAGGACCATCCTCATTGCGCTGCTGCCAACGAAGCTCGCCCTGCGCTGAAGGGCTCCCCCTGCGGCGGGGGTGTGACGCCCCGTTCCCTTGCCCGGGACCATCAAGTGCAGAGCCACACATACCCTGACCTGCGACGTTCCCGTTGTTCCGCTGTTCCCTTTGATCTAGGCAAGGGTGGGTTGTCGGCACATAGCCCATAACGCCATCCCCGCAGGCCGCAGTGCTGCGGCACTTCATACTTCGCACTCGGTCTCGCGGAAAGCATCCACCCTCACTGACCCAGGCGCCTCACGCCTCGGACGGCATGTCGCGGCCGGTGCCGATACGACAACTGACCAGCCAGCTCCTGGAAACACGCCAAGGCAGTGATAGGCGGAATTCCAGCAACGGCCATCATGAGAATTGATTCCGTAGAATTCCCTACACAGAGCCCCACTGCACCTGCAGAAGCGGTCACGATGACGACCCACGACCACCGAGCGGATCGCCCCTGAAGAGCGGCCCGCATAATGGCGAAACCGGCAGCAATCCATGGACCGTACAGCATCCAGGGCCACCACTGTGCGATTCCCGGCGACATAAATAAAGTGGCGACAGCTCGCAACTGGCCGTACGAGTACGAAATAGACCAACAGATCATACTCACTGCACACATAAAAATAGCCACAACCAGGATGGTAGTTAGGTGTAGCCTTCTCGACTGAGGGCGCCGTCGATTGATTGGAGATTTGCGCAGTTCAGGACCCGATCGCACTGTGTGAGACACATCTAATCCCGGTGACCCGTTCAAAATCTGAGCCAATTCCTTATCGGGATCCCAGTCCCCGCCAATCATTCCAACATCGCTGCCATACCAGCTCCGGTGCCCTTTCAGGCACTCACAGTGGTTACAGCACTGCCCCATCGCACTGTAGTCAGTTCCATGCGAGAATCGAGCGCCGTGCGGATCTGACTCGCTGCAAGTCTCACCCATGCCATACCTTTCGAACATGATTCACTTCGCCACATCTAGATCGTGTTCTTTGGTATGGATTTCGACCATCGGATCACTGGACGACCCTTCCGCGTCTTCCAGATAATCACTTTCCATTAGGCGCAGTTTCTCCAAGAGTTCTTCGAGTAGATCCGAGCAGTGCTGCAGATCATCCTGCGCACTCTGCTCCAGCCAGATACCTGCTCCCTGATCGCCTGCATCGGCCGTCGCGTCAAGTTTCTCAACCTGCACCTCCACCTCCTCCCGGCTCTCCGGCACCTCTACTTGCGGTCCAGTCGAACAAGTCCTGGTTACATGATTATTTCTCCAAGCCACGATTTCCTAACGAGCGGCATCAGCTCCAAGATATCCAGCTTTCGGGGGAACTCTGGCGGTGCTATAACCATGCTGTCAGATCAAAGAATTCTGAGAATCAAGGCAGGTCATGACCACTGAAGCGCCGCCAGCCCCTACCTAACAAAGCGGTGGAGTACCCGAATCCTTAGGTCACAGGCGAAGAAAGATGCGGTTCTGGATCAAGTACTCGCAGTTATAGCAGGAAGCTGGGCGTTGCGCTGGCCACACCCGTCGGCGATCAATGCGGGACGCGCCGAGCTGGGCACGCCGACAGGCCCGGGCAGATCCACAATCGGTTCCGCTTACATGTGTCCCTGGCGGCGCCCATCACCGCTGCGAGGGCACGCATGACCTGGAATGTTCCCGACGTTCCACTGTTCCCGGTCACTGCGTCAGAGGGTGCTACCAGCAATGCTGGCGCACTTCCTCGATACCAGTTGCATGCCGCAGGCACTCAAGCTGAAAATACTATGCGCATGGGAGGCTAAATGCGATCGTTGCGTGACTAAATGTTCGACTCGCTAATTTGCACTGAAGACACTGAGTGTGTATACATGACTTCAGCCACTGACGAGAAAATTCCTGCCTGCAATCGCTTACAAAGCGTGAGAGGCAATTTCACCGCCGATAGCACACCTCGGCTCGAGGCTATATCGCTTCGACCATCCCACCCGAGTGTCTGTCGGCAGGGTTCAGGGCTAATTAAGTATGTGAAACAGTGAAAGGGGTCTCTATACCCACATAGATCTGCATGCCTTTCCTGGGCGGACTCTGCTATTACGACCACCTCCCGGGGCAATTCACGTGGCCCTGGAGAGAAGGCAAACGCTCCGCAATGAGCGTTCCGTTGGGTCGTATAGCAATGGGAGACCATGTCTGCTCCCCGCCGCCACACCAAGTCACACAGCATCATTCGCTTCACCAGTGGGGTGATCAGGTGCCTCTTACTCCTTCCTTCCTGGTAAGGGGCACCTGCCACGACGCGTTTACGCCAGGTACTCTGTGCTAGCACCTCAGCTACTTAGCCCTTTTGTTTCCGTATAGCTCACATAGCCTGTCCGACTGTGTCACCCGAGTATTGATTCGAAAGGCGCGTCGGAAGCTCTCGTATTGAATCCTCCGATCCGCCGGGGATCGAAGGAGACGCACCACCGTGTCGGCCAGGACCTCCGGTGTCTGTGCCAAGCCGGCAATTCTCAAGGCCCGTAGGGCAGGGATCGAACGGGCTGCGATGGGCAAGCCCGTCGCAGCTGCCTCGAGCAACATGTCACAGCTTCCCTCCCATGCTGCCGTGTGCACATACACATCGGCCGTGCGCAACAGACGGATCATGTTCTTGCGCGGCAAGTGTCCTGTGACGCACACCCCGGCATCCTCGAGAAGACGCCTGTACCGAGGCTCGCCGTCACCGATCCAGATCCATGAAGCACCGGGACCGGCCGCTGCCAACGTGCGCGCAAAGAACTCAGGGTCCCGTTGGGGACAGAGCGACCCTATGGCGGCAACAATTCTCCCTGGTTGCCCAAGCGGCGGTGCCTCAATGGACTCAAGTGAACAATTGGATGGAACATGGGGCACATGCACAATTTGCCCTGTCCGGTGAAGCCTGGCGGCTAGATGTAGCTCGCGTAGACTGCAAGCGGCTACGGCATCGGCACGCGGCGCGAGCAGGTATTCAAAGAAAGCATTCAAGGCTCGCGTTCCAGCAGAGATATCTCTGCGTTCGAACGTGTAGCAATGCGGGCTATAGACAATAGATTTGGTCGGGACAGTGTGCACAAGGCGGACATATACTCCGGCCTCAAAAGAATGTGCGTGAACGCGGCTCGGTCTTACCTTGGTGAAGGTCTCGGAAATAGCTCTTAGTCTGGCGCGCATCCCATCGGGTAGCGGAATAATGCGGATCGACCGCAAACTGCGTGGAAGCGTCAACGGACTAAATGAGCCTCTCCCGGCGAGTACCCAATGCTCCAGGTGACCGGTAGAAGCCAGGTAGTCCCTGAGCGCCGAAGACATACTGCCGTCGTTCGAAGCCACGACATGAAGCACTCGGGCCACTTCGTCGGCGCCATCCGTCAGCTCGGACGGTGCCGAACTTGGGCGGGCAAGTGTCAGGGCCATAGTTCTCACCAAGTAGGAGTGTGGACGGGTTGGGTGTCGGCTAGGAAATCCATACCCAGGTCTTTCAGTGCTCGACCGCACGATCAATTACGCCACAGCTGGAACCTGCAATGTAGCTGTCCCACGAGGCAGAAGCCGGCAGGCACTCCAGGCTTTACGCTCTTCGGATTGTATGACTCTACGTTACGGCGCTTCCTGTGCGAACAAGCGAATCAGGCGTCGGAGGAGAGGTGGCCTTCCCTCACAGCCGACAGCGGACACTCAGGGCCATCCCATCCAGCATGTCGCTCGGTTCGGCAGGGACTTAGCTGGTCCAACACGGTGGTGATTCTTCAGTGCGCTCTTGCGTCGGAGCCGGCCCACAGCGGTGTTCCGCGACGGCGAATGGTCATGCCTGGGCGACGTTGCACCGACAAGTAGTCAACGGACTTCTCCGGTCGCGGCAGGGCGAAGCTTCGCAGCCTCAGGCCTCGCTGCGAGAAGATGTTCGTTGGGTAGGGACCGACATAGCAGTGGAGTACTCGGATGGCGAAACCACATCTGTGGTCGTTCGCCGAGAGTTTATGCCGTACCTGGCCCTCTCTGCCCTCTCCTTTCGTGTTGCAACCGCATACACAAGGCCCACGTATGCACAGAAACTTCCGAGGAGCACGGCCCAGATTACTAAGACCCAGACGAAGAGATTCATGATCACGGCAAGCTTTCCGTTCGAAGACTGATGAGATTGGCATCAGTGAGTTGCAGACGAATCGGTGATCCTGTCCGCTGAAGACAGTCAGCCCCTCGTGCGATGCGAAGTCGTGAATGCTAATTTTCGACGTAATCGACCTGCAACGGCACCCCCGAGAAATCGCCGCTTCGTGACACTCGTCGAATCGTGAAAGGACGCGAACATCAGCACTCAGGTCACTCCTTCGACAGACACCGAGTACGTAGGGCGTGCATGAGGCATCGTGGCCTCTTCTGCGAGCTCTACCACAGATACACCCGGAGTTACATCTGATATGCATCCGACACGCCACACATGTGTTCAGGTCGTACTCTCAGAGGGCTACGTGCAGCCAGCGAGCAGGATTGCTCCATAAATTCCCGGAGTAATTGAGAGTAAAAGCATGATATGGCATCGGCTTAAATCTGCTATTAGCCGACAATCGTCATATCCGCCCTGCGGTCTTTGATCGCTGGTCCGCGGCTGGTGGGAATGGCAGGATGAGAAGCCTGACAGGCGTGGCTAGTACCCAAAGGACTGGGACGAGTACGCGAGCGATCGTGGTGCTGTGTCACCGCAGGCTGCCGCATCACACACGGAGAACCCACCAGCGAGATCACCATCCGCCCAGATCAAGTCTCACAGCACAGGCTTCGTGCGGATCCGTTCATAGTTGCCCACGCATCAGATCAGGGGGTCCATACTGACCTGACTGCAGCAACTCAGCGATCGTCTCGAGTTCCAATGTCGTGAACGACGTGTGGCCTACGGCGGCGCATAGATCGTCCAACTGCCCGACTGTTCGGGGAGTAATGATCGCGGATGAAACGTGACAGTTGCGTAGGACCCAGCTCAGCGCGAATTGTGAAAGATTCTGATTGCGGGCTTCTGCGATCAAGGACAAGTCCTTGTTTACGGACCGCGCGCCGGCCTTCCAGGGCCATTGGCTATAGTCCTTTTCTTCGTCCGGTTGAACTGACCCGTCAAGCTCCCCGCTGGCCAATGGATTATCCGCTACGAAACTGACTCTGTATGAGTCAAGAATATCCAGCAGGGCGTCCTCGGCCCAAGGGTTGAGGACGGAGAAGGGTGCCTGGCAAACAACCGGAGGAATTCCGAGCTCATAAAGGATCTCGACAGCTCGTCGGGCCATCGCAGGAGCGTACCCAGCTAAACCTACATAGAGGGCCTTTCCCTGCCTAACTGCCGAGGCCAGGGCCCCCATCGTCTCTTCGAGCGGGGTATTCGGGTCGTATCGATCTGAGTACAGGATGTCTACGTACTCCAACGAAAGCCCTCGCAGTACGGCGTGCAACGAGGACAGGAGTACCTTCCGAGATCCAAATCCGACCGATTGTTGACGCCGATTTCCGAAACCAATGTGCGCAGCAAGCACAACATCGTCACGATGCTGGCGCAAGCTCGCGACAGCGCCTTGCATGTGCTTGCCCGACGCACCGATCATTCCCGCCCAGGAGACGGGGAGGTCGAAGTGTGTGATGCCGAGATCAAGGGCTCGCTGCACAAGCCTCCTGTGGATTCCGGCTTGTCCCTCGTCGCTTGTACTGCATGGCAGGCCAACGGCAATGGCCGATACGTGAAGACCGCTGAACCCGCAACGCCGGTAGACCATCGGAGGATGCCGTAGCAGGTCGAACTCGCGAGCCAATGGTTCCCCTTGTGTGTGCAGGCTTTGCTGATGTGGCAGCACAAGGCATGTCGACCAGCCGTCAGGTCGTAGCCGCCATGTCGTCCGGTCAAGGCGCCTTTGATGGTGCATGACCCCTCGCTAGCGACTGGACTCGCAGTTCCGTGGAGGACCGAGTTTCGCCGCCCCGCTCGACCGAGTGCGTGCTATGCACCACCTGACCAGGCGTACGCCTCTCACGTGGGCAGCGACGCGGTTTGCAACTGGTCCGCTTCAGATCTCAGGCGGATGGAGGACGTCTTACCGGGGATCTGATGCGCCGAGGCTCGTGGAGGGTAGCAAGCCGTCCCAAGAGATTCAGTCCTCGCGATCCTCCCGACTGGTGCCGACAGGACACATGGGGTTCGTTGCCCGGACTGTCGCTGTGCTCTCACACTAGGTTGGCGCCCCAGGATGATCCGCACTTTCCTGCCTCTAGATGTGGCATCTTCTGCTCAACACACGGCGTGGATTAGCCGTGGGTAGAGCTGAAGGACCTATAAAGAGGTGGCCCCCCCCCGCAGCGGCCCCTGGAGGGTAGTCGGCAGGAGTTTGCGCCTCGATGACGTGGGATCCGCTGAGCTGTTGGCTTCTCCTGCCGTCTTTGCCAAAGGATGGATGCCTGCGGTAGCCGTCAGGGGCCAGGTTCCGGAAGGCAGCGGATGCCTCCGACGGCCGTGGTCGAAGAAAGGTCGGTTCTCACCCAACGAGTTGACGGTGGTTAGTTCGGTGGTGTCAAGCACCATCTTCCCTGCATCCGTTCGTATGTCTCTGCCTATTCGTCCGGTTAGGAGAAGACAGAACGCTTGCGTCCCCGGAGGCCCTCTCCCTCCGCTTGAGTCTGGATCAGAGATGCAACTGACAAGGAGTCTCCCAACGGGGCATCGAACAAGCTCTCCTCATTCACTGATCACCTCACGTGCGTCGGTAGAGTGATCACCACAGAGTCACAGGTCGCGCCATCGCGTGCTTATCCTCCTGGCGCTCTTCCTGGCTCTTCAAGTGAACATGGAGCACTTTTTCCCTGTGCGAAGATAACCAGTTCAGAATCTGAAGCTGTGTCGTGGTAGCGACGTCGGAAGAAATATTGTGTTCATGAAATCCAGCATCGCACATATATACCGATCAACGCGCTGATGAGTGCCTCCTTTTTGCTGCACTGTTCAAGTGGTCCTGCACGGGGCGTCTCGGTCTGTCTCAGTCCGCCGATCTGAGGCGGATTGGGTTCCTCTGATATGCGCCGACTGCTGTCTGTCCAGCAGTGCCTTGTTTGGTCTCCGTCGACTCACCCAGAGATGGGCAGCTCATCGCCTATGAGCTGCTCCCACGTCCAGTCCAAGCCAACCGAGAGAATTTCCGTGACGAGCCCTCACCCAGGAGCCGTTTTGTCCTACTCGACCAGTCGCCAGGTGTCGCCAGTTGGGCGGCCCGGTTGTCGGGATGCCAATCCCAAGGGGGCGGAACTCAGCGACCAGGAGTTGTCACAATTAGTTCGGAACGGTAACACTGACGCTTTCGCCGAACTGTTCAATCGGCATCGGAATGCTGCATTCAGATTGGCATCCATGCATGCCGATGATTCCTATATGGCGCAAGACTTCGTAGCTGAAGCATTTCTTCGAGTACTTCAAGCTCTTAAAACCGGCGGTGGGCCTTCAACGTCGTTTCGAAGTTACCTGCTGAAGGTCCTGCGGAACGTAGTAGTCGAATGTGGCAGGAGTTCGGGTAGGAACGTTTCTGTTCCAGACGTAAGCATTTATGAGGCAGAGTGCGCTGCATCTGCAGGGAATGAAGCCTTGAAGAAGTATGAACACGGGCTGGCATTGAAAGCTCTTGCATCCCTGCCAGATAGATGGCGAACGGTGCTTTGGTGCACCATCGTGAACTCTCAACAACCTGCCGCAATTGCAGACACGATGGGTATCAGCCCTAACAGCGTCGCCGCCCTGGCATATAGGGCGAAAGAAGGCTTGCGGCAAGCATATCTCACTGTTCACCTGGACCATCAACGATATTCCGGCCAGTGTTCGTACTATGTGGGGCGACTCGCGGCGTACTCCCGGGGCCGGCTAGGTGAATGCGGTTCTACAGAAATGATGCTGCATCTCGATACATGCAGTGCATGCAAAACCCTGTATCAGGAAATCATGGAGCTGAATGATCTCCTGCATGCGTGAAGTGCATCTCTCGTTCAATATGACATAGCCTAGTTTCGGTCTTCTTTGGGGACGCTGATCAATTCATGAACGCAAGAAGCGACATTTCCGTGGTACTGGGCACTCGTCCGGAGATCATTAAATTAGCAGGCGTGATTCGGAGCCTAGGAAGTCGTGCCACGGTTATCTACACCGGCCAGCACTACGATGAAGAACTGTCCGACAGCTTCTTTCAAGCATTCAATTTGCCGCGTCCGGATTTGCGACTCACTGGCATCAGTGCCGCGCATCGAAGCGTTCAGATCTCGCAGGCCATGTTTCAGCTGTCCGAATTCTTTCGGCGCACGAACCCGAATTTAGTCATTGTCCAGGGTGACACAAATGCGACATTAGCAGGAGCACAGGCGGCAAACTGCTGCGGTATTCCCGTCCTGCACGTTGAGGCAGGTCTTCGTTCTAACGATCGAACGATGCCGGAGGAGATCAATCGGCGACTCGTATCAGTTCTCGCTGATGTGCATTGCGCGCCAACACCATGGAATGCTGCGAACCTCGTTTCTGAAGGTGTGCCATTGCACAGGATTCGAGTGACGGGGAACACCATTGTAGAAGCAACGCAAGAATCCTTACCTGATCCGCAGACGGCCCGGATGCTACTAGAGAAACTCGGGCTCACAGCAAGTCAGTTTATCGTCGCGACGATTCATCGGCCTGAGAACACCGATGACCCGGAGCGCCTCTGTGAGATTCTCGACGCACTTGCGAATGCACCTCTCCCAGTGGTTTTCCCAGTTCACCCGCGAACGTCGGGAAGCGCTCAGGCTTTTGGGTTGGGTGATCGTCTGGCACGCCTGCGCTGTATTCCTTCGATCGATCACGCAGCCTTCCTTTCTCTCGCCAGTCAAGCAAGCCTGCTTGTATCCGATTCTGGCGGGATTCAAGAGGAATGCACTATCATCAAGCGTCCATTGATCGTGGTCAGGAGGAACACGGAGCGCCCTGAGTCGATTGCAGCCGGATTTGCTGTTCGAGTGCGCTACAGGCACGAGATCTCTGAAGAGATCGTTCGTCTACTGGCAAACACAGAGCTGACAAATGTTCTTGCTTCTCGGCCATGCCCATACGGCGACGGAAAGGCAAGCAGGCGCATCACGGAGATTGCTCTGGCCATGGCAGATGGAATGGTTCCTCCGTCCTCGTCAGCCAGCGACGAATTCTCAAGCTCTGCCGAGTTTGAGACTTCTCTGGTAGGTATGACGGAAATGGCCCGCCAGCGCTCACCTGCACAACGGGGATCCCTCGCCTAGGGGCCACGGTTTTGTTTCAAACCCGGGATAGCGTTTCTTCTGCATAACGGATTCTCTCACCGCAGCTTGACGAGGCCCTGCTGGGGCACGGTCGGTGGCGTCTCGTCAAGTCGCAAGGAACGATTACTTTGATCCACCTGGCCATTCAGCAAGCTGTCCGATCACAATGTCGTCATAGAATGGGAGCCGTTCTGGTCGCCGGCAGCCGTGTCGTCGTAGCGAGTCCCAATAGGTATCGGAACTCGCCGTCCATCGATCACCGAAATAGTACTTTCCATGCAGAGGACGCAGCGCTCCGCCGTGCCAGGGGAGCCCCGGTCAGCGCGGTATTCGTGGCGCGCGTTAACGCGGCCCTTGTTCCGATGCTGGCGAGGCCCTGCCCACGTTGCGTCGAGAAGCTCTCGCGAGCTGGCGTGGCGAGGGCCTACTACACAGCTGGTCCGACTACAGTGGAGATGCTTGAGATCCAGGAGGCTGCGGCTTCCCTGGTATGTTCCTGAATCCTCTTTCTTCAGTTGCCTCATCCTGTAGTTGGCGGTAGCTGCAGCTTTTCAGCGGCACGACAAGAGAGCTGGCCGTCGGGCGTACCTGGCGGCGTCGCTGCCGACTTTGGGGCGTCGTTATCGAGACTGCGACCGGTGTGATCTTCTCGCGAGAACTGACGTCCTGGAGAGCGAGGCCGGGGCTTGCCCCTTGTCCTGAGTCCACCGGCGCCAGTCTTGATACGAGTCCGTCGTAGGGCAAGCCCATCAACACTGTTGACCCGCCCTATCCGTCGCGGACGGACCTGCTTGCCCTGACCTGAGATCGGACGTAGCCCGGCACTTGTGTTCAGTGGCAGGATGCGCCCGCCCCCAGAGCTGGTCACCAGCAGCAGCTTCATGAGGGCTGGAGCCGAATCGATCCACCTGGGGACGTGGGCTTCCCCTGTGCTAGGCACAGGGGTGTCGGCGATAGCGCCACATTTCGCTGGAGGGGACTCCCCTTTCCCCTAGTGGCTGTGTCGAAGCACTTGTGGTGTGGCCGTCACACAGCCCTAGAGGGGCAGCGTTATTCCTAGTTCCTGCATCGCTGACGACGGAGGTCCACCTTCCGACCGCTCCGTCTTGCGCCCTTTGTTCCCAGGCGCAAGCGTTCGGGGGTCAATAGCCTCCGCAGGTGCCCCGATGGAATAGAGACCATCCGGCACACTGTCCCGATCGTGAGGCAGCAGCCAGAAGACGCGGCGGCGAAATGTCCCAGATGAACGGGATGGTTTCGCCCTCGGATCAAGCTGGGCATAACCCACCATGCGGCCGGCCCGGTGGTAGGCAGGCCGCCCCTGACGGGTGGGAAGCCGGTCTAGGCTCTGTCGCACATAGTCGAGGTGACTGACCTCCTCAAGCCACACG
Organism: Streptomyces sp. NPDC111802; assembly: GCF_055634335.1. NCBI lineage: Bacteria > Bacillati > Actinomycetota > Actinomycetes > Kitasatosporales > Streptomycetaceae > Streptomyces > Streptomyces sp. NPDC111802. The sequence continues at coordinate 11,463 of NZ_JBVKCZ010000073.1, forward strand.
AGGGCCGTCTCGTCACTGATTTCTTCTTCGGTGATTAGGGAACTCATACCTTCTCCTCAGCGGCGAGCAGTCCAACGCCCGGGTAGTATTTGCGCGAGTTGGAATGGATCATCTCCTTGGGCGAAGCGAGCCCAGCCAGTTCACGCGCTCGTTGAGCGAAGGCCCTGGAGGAGATGGCCGTGGCTCCTTCATTTTCGCACCATGTCCTATAGGCCGCATAGAGGCTAGCTTGTTCGACCCGGTACTCAGGTCCCTGAGTGCAGCATTCGTCGAAGAATCGACCGGTATGGTCTTCGGTCTCGGCGTATGCCGTGGTTGCGATGCGAACGCGCTCGGGGCCGGTGAGGTCTCGATCACCGCCCAAGTAGCGGCGGGCACCGTCGATAAGCCACTTAAGAATGCCTGGGCCTTCCTCGGTGACAAGGATGTCAGCCAGATTGTCGATCTTACGGTCGTCGGAGACAATCCGCTCAAAGGGGATCAGTCGCATGCGCCGCCAGAAAGCGAAGCCCCCAGTACCGACCTCTGGCTGATGATTGCCCAGCAGCCAGAGTTTGTGTGTTGGTTCGAAACTGAAGAAATCTTGTCGCATGCGGCGGGCCTTGATTCGGTCACCGCCTGTAAGAAGCTTGACACGGGCTTCATCAAACTTGTCGCCCGGTTTGACCTCGGAACACACGATGACGCGTCGGCCGTGCAGCTCTGCTAGATCGGTTGGGTGCCCCTCATAGGAGCGAGCCATGAGGAAGCCTGGCGGAGCGGCATCAGCATAATCGCCAAGGAGCTTCATGAGTACGTCCAACAGGACAGATTTTCCATTCTTGCCTGCTCCGAAAAGGAAGGGCATGACCTGACCTCCCACGTCGCCAGTAACAGAATAGCCAAGCAGCAGCTGCAAGAACCGGATCATTTCCTCCCCATCGGCATCGTCGCCGAATGTGTCGGACAAGAATCGCTGCCAGCGCGGGGTGGGGACCTCTTGTGGTCCAACTGTCGTGGAACGCGAGTGGAAATCCTTCGTCGGGTCAGGTGTCTTCACCAGGCCGGTGCGCAGATCGACGATCCCCTCGGGGGTACATAGGGCGTAGGGGTCGGCGTCCAGGAGTGCGGCGTTCAGCACCATTCCAGGTGCGGATTTGGCCTGCGTGAGCATGGCATTGATGCCAGACGTAGACAAGGCACGCCGACGGTGCTGTTGCAGGGCCTGTGGGTTATACAGGCCGCGGGGATCGGTGACAGCGATATTCTCAGCGAGATCGCCTGCTGCCCATAGCACGGTGTCGTCTTCGTCGATCTGCCAACGAATGCCATCCCACCGGTACCAGCCGAGACCCGGCACATGCTGGTAGTCACTGGCGTACAACCTGACGAAGAGCTTGGCCATACCACGGTCAGTGAGCGTGTCCGGTAGCAACCCGTTCGCGCTTGCCTGTCCGGCCGCGAGTTTGTGCCCGCTGACAGGCGACATCGGAGTCTGGGCAAGGATCTGGGCGGCGACTGCCTGTGGGTTAAAGCCAAACAGGACGTTCTCGTTGCCGGGGGCTGTCACGGGCGTCTCCCAAGGTACAGGGGGCGCTGCGCCCCGGCAGTCAGGCCACTTCGGATAATCTGTTCGGCACGACGCTTTTGGCCAGGGCGGGCGGCCTCCGCCACATCATGTAAGACCTGCTCCGCAACGTTCCACGGCATGAGTCCACTCGCTACGATCCCGCCGATGGTGTAGGCGGCGCGGTTGAGGCGGCTCGAGAAGCCCGCGCCTTCACTGACCTGACCGCAGGCAGCCACGTCGGCGAGCAGAGAACTGAGCGTCTTCTGCAGACGGTTGTCCTTACCAGCCGCGGCAGAGACGGCCTGGGTGGCACGCGGAGGAACGGGACGATACGCAGGCACGGGCGAAGCACTCAGATGACCGGTGCGTTCGAGTTCCTGAGCAAGCCACGATGGCAGGAGACTTGGCTCAGCAGCGCCCTCCAAGGGGGTATAGACACCTGCGCGGGTTCTTACGCCTGGGGCGATGATGTAGCCGCCGTGCGCACGCACGTCGACTTGCCAGGCGAAAGCGCGGCCGGCACTGGAGCCCGTGGAACACTGCCAGCGGCGCGAGTCACTTGCCCTGTACCAGACATGCAGCCCCCCGGAGGGAGTGCGCACACGTAGAGTGCCCACATCATTGGCGGGACTCGGCTGGTTGCGCAGAGCCGCAAGGACAGCCAGCGTATGGAATCCATTCTGCAGACCGGAGAGGTCCACCTGGTCGCCGACTGGGATTCCTGGCAGCAAGCGGTCACGGGCTGGAGGCTGCGTGGCATGTGCGTCAACATCAATGACCACCAGCCGGGCAGCGCCGCAGGCCACTCCGACGCCGAATCCGGTTCTCCTGCCCCACCAGTCCTCAATGCGCTGCAGGTCGAGGGTGGCAGCGTGGAAGCCATGGCACCAACGGCCGGCTAACCGACAGGCGCATTCCGTCGCTGCGTGCGATGTCTGCCTACAGCCGAAGCAGTTGGCGGCCGGGGTCTTCCGGCCGGGCGCAAGTGGATGGACAGGCCAGCCTTGTCGTGCGCACCATCTGGCGATCTGCAGTGGATCGGGAGCAGCGACTGAAACACACGGCGGCTGGTTCCGTGAGTCGCTGCGAGAAAAAGGCAGCTCAGCTGGCATGTAGTCCCTCTATCAGCGACCGAAGCGACTCAACAACAGATGCAGATTAGCGAAGCCGTGGCGGAGTGGCGGGAATCCAGACCACAACGGTGCAGCCGCGCCGATAATATGACTGGCAGTCTGTGTTTCAGCGACTCGAAGTGAATGCAGAGACCGGACTCTCCACGGCGGTTCTCTCCCCCGCGGCTTGAAGAACCAGGTCACAGACGCTTTCCTACCTGTGCAGCGACCCAAGCGACTAAGGATCGCTATATATAACGCGCATACGCGCAGACAGAAACCCTCATATGCGGAACCGCTGTTGTTTCAGTCGCTGCGACAAGAGGGAGACTCTTGTGACCTGCACCTTCGCGCCTCCGGCCCAGCTACCGAGCCGTCCTCCCGATCGCTGGGTCTTGGTCGCTGTCGTCACCGCGGTCAGGCGTGCCCGCAAAACGGCACGGGATTCTGCTGCACCCCGCCCCCTCGCATGGGTGAGGAAGATCACCCGCAGACAGTAATGGAGGGACGGCTGTTCGGGGCGCGTTCGGGCCGCCCTTACGAGGGGAAGTTGATCGTCCGAAACCGTCGCTTCCCTGTCGACGTCAGTCGCGCTTTTGAAAGGGGTCCAGATCGAAGGCGACCTTCCTCCTGGCCTCCAACAGGGTGCTCTTCGTGCACATATGCCCGCTCTGAAGGTTCAGGCCAGGCAGGCTGATGCTCAGCGGGCCACGAGACAGTTCTTGGGCTCAGCTTCGCCCGCCGGCCTGTTTTGGTTGGGCCTGGAACCCTCCGATCTCCGCTTCTGCCCCGGTCTTCACCGGGGCAGAAGCCAAGAAAGTCATGCACGCAGGAGGAGAGAAGAACTTGAACCGCGTGGAAGTGACGGAGCCTGAACGATGGCTCATTGAGTTCCTTCGCCGAGAATCCCAGGTAGATGTTCAGTCTGCTCCGAGGTCCGGTGCTGAGCACCCGTCCCTGGCCTGCTTATTCCTCGACCGTGGACGGTTGTTCGCACCTGCTTCGCCCGCTACCGAAGCTGAAGAACGCCACCCCAAGCTATGTGGCGAGAAACTCCCGTCGATCAACAGCCCATATGGAGATACATATGTGGAGGGTTGGGTCTGGGGTCTCAGACGCCCTGTGATGCATTCCTGGCGCGGATCCGCCGCTGGAACTGTGAGAGATGACGCTTGCCACTCGCAAGCTCGCGCCTATCTCGGTCTGCCGTTCAACACTGATGCGGTAGCGGCACTTGTGGCAGAGCACGGTGCACTCCTGTTCAGCGATGACGGAACGTTGACACCAACGGCCACCACGTGGCTGCACGACGGCATCCCAGGAGGTGTGCTGGAAGATGTCGGTCGGCCGGTGCCAGGTGGCATGGATGGTCTGCCGGACGAGGAATGGCCATAGGTAGAATCCGAATCCCCGTGCGAGGGACTTGGTGTTGGCACCGCCCATGTCCCGCTCTGTCATCGGAGCTGTCGGACTGGGCACCATCTCCCCGACTGGGTAGGGGCCGCGTCGATCGAAATGGGTGCGATCCCAGAAGCTCCTGCCCATCCAAGGCACCAGATACAGATCGGTCCTTCTACGCGGAGGATCGACGACACGGGTCACCAGACTCGTCCAAAACCGTCTCCCTCCGTCGGGCAAGCTCGGATGGACGTTGGAAGCGAGAGTGTCCGGCGAGAACTGCTGCCACACGCACCAGTCTCGGCAACTCCCAACACTCCCAAGACGGACCACGCTGAACAGGGCGACAGAACAAGAGCCCTCATGCAGCACTCATGTGGCAGCTTGGGTCAGGGCCGTAATACAGCTGTTGGCCCGCGGCATGGCCCCAACACTCCATCAACGCACGTCTGATCCACCAGGCATGGATCGAGCAGAGCCCATGGGGCCCTGCTGAGTCAGCCCAATCGAGCTGCCCTCGACGCCTCCTCCCGTTGTCCACCGCCTCCGCCCAGCCTGCTCAGCTCATCGCAAGGTCCGCCGGTCCCAACTGGGGGCGGCTGCCGGCAGAGCGGTCGCGAGTTCCTACAGGCTGAGGCCACGTGAGCCCGACAAGGTGCCCGGCCGAGGAAGGCTGCTTGGTTATGCCCACCAATGCACGCTGATCAGGTCCTTTACAGAAATTCTCCCATGTACGACGAGCCTCTCCAGGTCGCAACAAGATCTTTAGGGCCTGCCGTCCAACACTGGTCAGGCCGATACGAAGGCGCTTCACCAGTACCTCTCGACCAGCCACTGGGAAAGCAGCTTGCGGTCAGCGCGCTCCATCCCATTTTGCCTTTCTGTTCCCATGATGGAACGTCAGTTCGGTGCCTTTGCAGATTTCACCTGACATGCCGAGCTTTTCTGTTGAAGAGCGATACATTCCCCTGTAGAAGCTGCGTATGTTGAGTAGTCCCTTCCCTTCGCGTCCTGTCCCCGGGAGCTCTAGATGTCGGGCATTCACCTGCAGTCACAGGGTGGCCAGTTATGTTCGTCTGCGACGCCCGTCCTTGAGGTACAGGGCCTTGGAGCGGTACACGCACGGCTTCCTCTCCGATCGAGGAAGTTGGCATCGTGCTACGAACGGTCCGCGCACCAACGTTGGCCTGTGGCGAACGCCCGTTCAAGAACTGCCCACCCCGTACGGAAGATGCCCAGCCGGCCCAAGCACGGCAATCGCCGCTGGCCGTGGACGCTTGGCACTCCGACAACCACGAGCCATGTCACAGCGAGCAGACCTCGGCTGACCGCGACTCAAACCTATGAGGACACGTTGAGAAACGTGTTCCAAGCCCTGTGTCCCATCCTGGGGGTACTTGGTGACGGTTGTTGAGCAGCAAGCACTCACTAATCAGACCGCCGAATGGCTGCCGCGGACCGGACCCTCAAGCTGCCGTACGGGCAGGCAAGCCGCGATGGGACCGCCGGGGCCCCGCCTGTTCGAGTCCCGATGTGACGCCCAGATGGGCAGGCCCAACTCTGACCGCCGACCCGAACAGGCCCCAAGCCCGCGGCTCACTCTCTCTCCGGGCAGGTGCCGAGCACGGATTATGCCAGCAACTGCATGGCTCACAAAACGGGCCGTGACCCCTCCACCGAATTTGTCCGGCGGGTGGCAACTCAAAACACGCTCAGCGCAGAGCCTTTACCGGGCCCTCGCACGACCAACGGCTCTTCGGAGCGGCAGGGGCCAGCTCCGTATGCCCGGCGAGGAGGCGACAGGCATTGTCTTCCGTTGCGTCTGAACAGATCAGGAAGGTTTTGCTTCCCGCTCTGGGCCGGGGCTTGTACGCCGGCGTCGCACTCAGTTTCGAACGCACGCAGACTGAGCCAGCCAGGGTCCCCTCCGACAAAGACCTCATGCGGGTCGGCGAGTGCCGGCAAATCGGTAGCGTAGAACTGCACCGCTGGGGCCTTGAACAGTACGTCGATACCGCACTGCTGCTTCTGAGCGAACTGGTCACCAACGCGATCCAGCACGGCACCGGTCGCCAGGTTGACGTGCGGCTTTCGCGCACCTCCAGTGAGGTGAGGATCGAAGTGCGAGGCGGGCCGACAAACGTGCTGCTGGCCCGAACACCCAGCCTGCTCGCCGAGAATGGACGTGGCTTGGTACTTGTCGACATGATCGCAGATGCCTGGGGTGTCGATGCCGCCAGTTGGGTCTGGTGCACTATTGAGACCACCGCGGTCCATTCACCACCGAACTGATCTACCGCATCCGCCTCGACCTCGGTCCCGAAAGGACCGGCACCAGGACATCAGCGAGACGGACTTGGGGAAGCGATGGTTGCGGTGATTCGGGCCAGGTTACTGGGCTGGGCTGGGCTGGCCCCTTCCAGCGAAGGGATGGCCGGGCTGGTATCCAACGCCCGCACCAGAAGCCAAAGTTGTTCTGGGCGAGTTTCCAGTGAAGCGTTGGTAGGGGAGCATTTCGGCAGCTGGCCCCGACTTCCGCCAGGTCGGCGCTGTGATCCGGACTTACACACGCCGAGCCCGGCCCCTGGCTGATTCTCTGTCATCGCGACGCTCCCCGCACTCTCGCTCAGTGCCCGCAAGCGCCGACGTGTACACGAAATTGCTTGATGAGAGAGTACGGATGCCCCAGCACAACACGACTGCCAGAGCGCATCAAAAGATCAAGATGTTCAGGGGAAGCGGAGTTCTAAATTCCTGCGTCTTTTGTGGCTGATGCGCCTCAGGAGGATCGCCATCGGTATTGCTGGCCGACTCTCCAAGCCCCACGAGGCTCCCAACAAAGCGAGCTCCGCCTGGCAGGTCCACGGACCTGCAGTAGCTGCACTTGTTCGACCATAGGTCAATGAGCCTGGGATACTCACGATCTTCAGGAGAACTCAAGAAATATGGAGCGGTTGTCCCGTAACCACCGTATCATCTAGGCGTTGATCTATCTGCTAGGAGTGGACGCGCCGCTGCATGGTGGATTCGAAGCCAACCTACCGCGCAGTCGTGGGTTGCACTGATCCACGCGCATTACGATGGAGCGAACCGGCCGGGTACCTGCATCAGTCCATGATGCCTGCCCGTCCGACCAGCCGAGGGGTCCGCAGATAATCGTTCGAGGGGGGCGTTTCGATGAATCCAGCATCGGCAAACAGCGCTGCGGCACTTCATGCCTCACGCATCAAATACCGTCGAGGCAGACCTTCTCCAGCTTGGCTTCCTCGAATCCCAATTAACAGTTGCGGCCTCAGATCGCAGACGGCAGGCTGCGGCACCCCTGTGCAGACCGCCCGGACCAAGAAGCTGATTCCGTTCCACTCAGAGCGGAATACAGGTCCTGCGCGATGGCACACAGACGGCATAGCCAGCGTATTGAGTGGACCAACGCCCCTATGCCTGGCCATATTCAGCCACTCTGGTCGTGCACGGCCATAGGTGACACGCGTGCCGGCCCCGGTTACGCAACGTCTGAGAGCTCTGCGCAACACGAGGCGAGACGCGGGATTCTCCCCCGCAGGCGCGGCGAGGCTCTCGCTCAGCTCCATCCGTAATTGAGTACAACTGCACCCTTCCCACTCCGTGTCAAGGTTCTCAATAGGCTGCGGTGGGTGCCGACGGATTCAGTGGAAGTGGATACTGACGTGGCAACCCACCTCATTCTGCGCGTTTACCCGATCGTGAATGTGTACGCTCTGCGGAAATGCCATCCTCTTTCGGGCACCAGGCTTCCCGGCCAGCACATAAGACCATCAATCGAGCACACTCCCTAGGAGGGATTACATGAAGGAGATGGCCGCGCATAGGCCCCCTTGGAAAGATTTCAATTGCGAGCTTGAATCCGGTGTAGGGCACTACATGGCAGCCGTGGCGGAACGTCTCCTTGAAGACGGACTACAGGTCAGCGCCATCTATGCGTATTCGGCATTCGATGACGCTGAGGCGGGCAGGGATGACGTGGAAGGAAGTATCCACTTCAATAAGGCGTTTCAGCAAAGTGTCATGGGGAGCGCGGAATCCTTCCTTCATTGGGTCGGGACATCGGGTTGGTGCTACCGCACCGTCCACGAGGCAACCAGCAGCAATTCTTCCACCGTCTCGACTCGCTGGTTCCACGCAGGTTTGCTGCCCACCGCCGACCGAGTGGCTGCCTTCGTTGCAGATGTTCGAGTTGCCCCAGACGCAGCCGGCAGTGAAACCCGCCCCTCCTACCGGACTTCATCCGATCAGCTGGTTCAGCTGGCTGCTCACCTCAAGCGGTACGGGCCGGGCTCACAGCACAGCCCGATTGCTCACATTAACTATGAATACAGGTTGCGCGAAGCGCAGGGCAATGCTTTTCGTGACCGACTGATCAAGGAGCTTCTTTCCGGAGACGACCGTATTCTCTTCATGCCCATGCTAAAAAGCGAATTGCATGCTCTGCAGCACTTGCTGGACTACGCCGAAGCCGTTGCCCCCCTCACGGGGCCAGGCGATTTTGCCCACAGCCTTGCCCAGGATCTCGCCCAGAGAACTTCAGGAGATTACCTCAGCGTCTATAGGCATCACGAAGCACGTACCCTGGCGGCTCTCCAGCAGGACTCCTCCTCCGACTGACAAACGCCATGGCGGGCAAACCATTCGAGCATTCATCTTCTCAACGGCGGGCAGCAATCACTGTCGCAGGAGTCATGGGAATCGTGAATGCTCGAACGCCCTCCCCCCTGCGGCTGCCACAAGTCGAGGTGGACCACGTTTTTCGGCAGGGGGCGTGTCGACCGCTGCAGGTATCAGACCTGCGGCGGGAATTCGTTGCCCATCGATGGCGGCGGGACCATGTTCAGGCTTCCGTCGCTAGTGCTGTGACCGCATAGGTTCGCCGGGTTGGTGGCCGAGCTTCTCCGTGTGTGGCCGGGAGGCATTGCGCAGCCTGCTCGGCCGCCCCGACGTCACCGTCCAACGTCAGGCCGAAGCGAGCGTGCAGCTTGCCGCCGACATCTACAGCATCCGTCCCGGTGACGCTGTTGCAGGGCGCCCGTCCCCCGTTGATCTCATCATCGACCCGGCCACGGGCACACCCCGCACCCGCGCCGAAGTCGAGGACCAACTTCTCGCCGGCTTTGTGCCATCCGCCTACGACCCGGGTCGCCCGGGTGCGACCTGGTGGACGGTTGAGGAGGCCGAGAGAAGCCTACGATTCCTGGCTTGTCATCTGAGGGACAACGTGAGCGGCACGACCGACATCGAATGGTGCCATCTGCGTCGGGCCGTTCCACGTGTTATCCATGCCGCGGTAATCGGGATGCCGTTCTGGGTGGCGATCGCAGTAGCCCCCCCCCGCTGGCCATCGTTTCTTCCGCGCCTGCCTGGCTGGTCGCCACGGCTGGTGTCGTGACCGCTGGTTGGGTCCTGGGCGCCCTTTACGCTTTCTTGGAGCCTAAGCCGGAGCCCGCCGCGCGGATCCGTGTTTCTTGGCCGAGCGCCGCGATGGTGGTCGGGATCAGCTGCTTCGCGGCTTACAGGGAAGATGTGGAGACCGGGGTCCTGATACTTCCTGTAGTCATAGTGATCGTCTTCGTGGGGTTCGGCCGGAAGGCGACTCGGGACGCTGACACGGTCGTTGCGATGGATCCCCGCTCTCTCCTGGAGCGCGACCGCAAGACTGCACGCACCGAGGACTGGACCAGTGCGCTGTTACGGAACTCCCTTCATTGCCCTCTGGTCCTGGGCGTGATCGGTATCGCTGGGCTGCTCACCTTCGGGCTCGTGACGCAGGGACCAGCTGCTTTCGCTGGTGCTTCTGCCGAGCTCCCTTTGGCGGAGGTGGCCCTGGCCGCATTGGGCTTGATTGGTCTCAGCCTCTACGGGGGCCTTGCGGTGGCCTTCCGGCATACAGCTTCGCCGGCGCTGACGATCACGTGCTGATACCTGGCCCTCCGCCGCAAGGCACCCCGCAACATCATGAGCTTCCTCGTCAATGCCCACCAGCAACACGCAGTGCTTCGCCGCGTCGGAGCCGTGTACCAGTTCCGGCACCTCGACCTTCAACGTCACCTAGTGTCCTGCGCCGGAGATGCGTCGGCAGAAGCGGGCGAGGGAGTCGAGGATCTCCTTGGCGGTCTTGGTCCAGATGAAGGGCTTGGGGTCT
>NZ_JBVKCZ010000074.1:0-21656 GCF_055634335.1 Streptomyces sp. NPDC111802
CATCGCAGACACCGCACTGGCGCTCCTGCCCACGCCCGAGGGGCAGAAACGCCTCACAACCGGCCGCAGTCCGGCCCGCGAGAACTAACTCGGTGGCATCAGGCCGAGCCGCAGGAAGTCGGGGGTGTCGACGAGTGACTTCGCGACATTGGCGGCCATGGAGGTGACCCGCACCAAGGGCGTACCGCCGAGCGGTCGGAAATCGCCAAATCCGGACCGGAAGTCGTCCAGACATCACTGAAGTCTTGAACACGCCTGTCCGGATCTGCTTGGGTGACGGACCAATGGCCACCGACCGGTGGCTCATAGGGGGAATGGTTTCTGTGCCGGGCCGGCCATGGGGGAATGAACACGCCGTGCGACAGCGGTGCGCACCGACGTATCGGGGCCCGCTGTCCGGGTGGCCTCAGACGCGCCACTGAGCAAGGCGGGCAGGCAGTCCGGCAGCACATCACTCACACCCTTCATGCAGACCAGGGGAAGGTGCATGAGGTACTTCCGTCTGCTCGTCCTGGGCAACGGCATCTCGGCGTACGGCAGTTACCTGAACATGGTGGCGCTGAACGTCTTCGTCTACGACGCCACGGGCAGCGCGCTGGCCGCCGGGCTCTTCATGGCCGTACGGCTCGCGACGAGCGTCGTGTCCGGCTGGGTGAGCGGACGTCTCGTCTCGGCGTACGACCGCAAACGGCTGATGGTCGGCGCCGATCTGTGCCAGGCCGTGGCGCTGCTTACGCTGCTGCTCGCCCCCGACGGCATGCGCGTGGGCCTGCTCTACGCCCTCGCCGTGGTCACGGGCGGCTGCTCGACGCTGTCCCAGGTGGCCCTGCGCAGCAGCATCCCGGAGATCGTCGGGGCGGAGCACCGGGTGCGCGCCAACGGGCTGCTGGTGACGGGGCGTTCGCTCGCCATGATCGCCGGGTTCGCCTCGTCGGGCGTGGTGGTGGCGCAGGTCGGGTACTCCGCCGCCTTCGCGCTGGACGCCGTGACCTTCCTGGTCTCCGCGACGGTGCTGTTCCTGCTGCCGGTGCGGACCAAGGCCGCCCCGGTCGGCGCCGGCGGCGCGGAGTCCTCGGGCGCCGGCCGCTGGACCGCCCGGCTACTGCTCGGTACGGCGCCCGTGCTCATGGCGATGATCGCCATCCGCGCGGTGGACGGACTGGGGTCCTCGTCCCACAACGTCGCCCTGCCGATCTACTCCAGCGGCCTCGACCCCGACCATCCGGCCACGTTCATCAGCCAGTTCTGGGCCACATGGGCCCTTGGCAACATCGTCGCCCAGCAGGTGATCGGCCGGGTCACGAAGAAGAGCGGGCGGACACCCGGGGAGCGGGCCTTCGCGCTCGGAGCCTGTGTGATGTCGGCCGGGTTCATCGTGGTGTTCTGCGGGCTGCCCACCGTGCCCGCCGTCATCGCCGCGCTCGTCGCCGGAGCCGCCGACGGATTCACCGAGATCGTCTACGTGTCGCGGCTCCAGGCCGCGCCCGACGACCAGCGCGGCCGGCTCTTCGGACTCTCCGCCTCGGCCGAGAACACCGGCTTCGGCCTCGGCATGCTCGTGAGCGGCGCCCTGCTGGAGACGTTCTCGCCGCTGGCGGTGGTGGCCGCCTTCCACGGCCTCGCGATCGGACTGTGCCTGGCCCTGCTGCTGTTGCTGCTGAGAAGCGGCGGCAGGCATGAGCCTGCCGTCGAGGAACCGGTGGCCCGTGACGCCACGAAGGCGACGGAGGGACGCGGCTGATGGCCACCAGCGATCCCGACCCCCGGATGGCCGTGATCGGCATGGCCTTCCGGCTGCCCGGCGCCGACACCCCGGAGGAGCTCTGGCGCCTCGTCCACGACGGCACGGACCGCATCACCCGGTTCACGCAGGAGGAACTGGCCGCCGCCGGTGTCCCCGAGGAGGACTACCGGGCACCGGACTTCGTCGGCGCCTCCGGTGTGCTGGACGACATCGCCGGATTCGACGCCCAGCACTTCGGCATGAGCGCCCGCGAGGCCCGGATCACCGACCCCCAGCACCGTATGTTCCTGGAGTGCGCCCAGCACGCCCTGGAGAACGCCGGCTATCCGGACGAACGCGACGGCACCCGCGTCGGCGTCTACGCCAGCACCGGCTACCACCTGTACACACTCCAGAACTACCTCCTCAACAACGTCCTGCCCAGCGAACCCGTCACCGACTGGATGGCGGGCATCCAGATCACCGTCGGCAACTACGCCGACTTCACCGCCACCCGCGTCGCCTACCGGCTGGGCCTGACCGGACCGGCCGTCAACGTCCAGACGGGCTGCTCCAGTTCCCTGGTCGGCGTGCAGTCCGCCGCACAGTCGCTGCTCATGGGCGACTGCGACATCGCCCTCGTCGGCGCCACCGCCGTCCATGTGCCGCAGGTCCTGGGCTACCGCTACGTCAAGGGCTCGATCCTCTCCAAGTCCGGCCGTCTGCGGGCCTTCGACGCGGGCGCCGACGGCACCGTGGGAGGGACGGGCGTCCTGGCCGTCGTACTGAAACGGCTGGAGCGGGCGGTCTCCGACGGCGACACGATCCACGGGGTCGTCCGCGGCTGGGGCATCAGCAACGACGGGGCCGACAAGAAGGCCTTCACCGCCCCCAGCGCACAGGGCCAGCGCACCGCCATCCGCCAGGCCCTGCGGCGCGCCGGCGTCGGCGCGGACACCATCGGCTACCTGGAGACCCACGGCACCGGCACACTCAAGGGCGACCCCATCGAGTTCGACGGCGCCGCCCGCGCCTACCGCGAGGACACCGACCGCACCGGCTACTGCGCCCTCGGCTCCACCAAGGCCAACATCGGCCATCTCGACGCGGCTTCCGGACTGGCCGGGCTCGTCAAGACCCTGCTGGTCCTGAAGCACGGCGTCATCCCGCCCATGGCCAACTTCAGCGAGCCCAACCCCGCCCTCGACCTCGACCACAGCCCCTTCTACATACCCCGCACCGCCCAGCCCTGGCCCGACAGCGAAGGGCCCCGCCGCGCGGGCCTCACCTCGCTCGGCGTCGGCGGCACCAACGTCCACCTGATCCTGGAACAGGCACCCGCCCCCGCGCCCCGGACCGACGCCGCCGCCCCCGCGGACGTACTGCTGGTCTCGGCGAGCGGCGAGGACGCTCTCGCGGACAACGCCCGCGCCCTGAGCGACCGGTTACGGCAGCCGCCCGAACCGCACCTGGCGGACCTCGTCGCCACCGCCGCCCTCGGCCGGTCCCACGGCCGCCACCGGCTCGCGGTCCGCGGCTCCACCCCGGCCGCCCTCGCCGACGCCCTGGACGCCTGGCTCGCCGGCACCGCGGGAGCGGCGGCGACCACCGGGACGGCGCCCAGGGAGGGGCAGGCGCGCGTGGCGTTCCAGTTCACCGGGCAGGGCAGCCAGTACCCGGGCATGGCCGCCGCCCTGCACGAGCGGTTTCCCGTCGTACGGGAGGTGCTCGACGCCTGCGAGCACCACTACCGCGGTCTCACCGGGGACCAGCTCTTCACCGGCGAGGCAGCGGAGGACGGGGCGCAGCAGGACACGGACACCGCGCAACCCGCGCTGTTCGCCCTCCAGTGCGCCCTCGTCCGGCTGTGGCGCGAGACCGGCGTCGAGCCGTACGCCGTCACCGGACACAGCGTCGGCGAGTACGCCGCGCTGTACGCGGCCGACGCCCTCTCCCTCGACGACGGACTGCGCCTCACCATCGAGCGTGGCCGACTGATGCAGCAGCGCTGCGCCCCCGGCGCGATGGTGGCGGCGCCGCTCGACCGGGCGGCCGCCCTCGCGCTGGCCGCCGAGATACCCGGTCTGGAACCGGCCGTCACCAACGGCACTCGCGCCCAGGTGCTCGCGGGACCGGTCGAGGCCGTGGAGCGCGCGTGCGCCCTGCTGGACGAACGCGGCACACCGGGTCGGCGACTGCCGGTGACCCGCGCCTTCCACACCGCCCTGATGGAACCGATGCTCGAAGAGTTCCGGAAGGTCCTCACCGACGTGGCCCCGCAGCCGGTGCGCATCCCGTTCGTCAGCGCCCTGGACGGGGTGACCCGCCCGCCCGGCTGGACTCCCGACGCCGACCACTTCGTACGGCACACCCGCGAACCCGTCCGCTTCGACCTGGCGTTGCACGGCATCGGGGCACAACAGCCCGACGTACTCCTGGAGATAGGGCCGCACACCACCCTCAGCGGCCTGGCCCGCCGGGCGCTTCCCGCCGTGCGGTCCCTGCCCTCCCTGCGACGCGGCACCGGCCTCGGCTCCCTCTGGGGTGCCGCCGCGGGACTGCACTGCGCGGGGGCGGAGGTCGACTGGCGGGTGCTCCTGGCCGGCAGCGGGGGCAGACGCGTCCCCCTGCCCGGATACCGGTTCCAGCACAGGGACCACTGGACGGGGCCGCGCCTGACGGCTCCGCGCACGAGAACAGCAGCGAGAAACGGAGCCGAAGTGGTTCAGCAAGAGGCAGCGGTCGAGCGCGTACTCCACAGCATCGTCCACACGACCGCCCGGCACCTCGGCGAGGATCCGTCCGTGATCGTCACCGACGCGTCCTTCTTCGACCTCGGCGCCGACTCGCTGCAGATGATCAGCGTGCTGCGGGAGCTGGAGCAGGAGTACCAGGTCAAGGTGACGATGCGACAGCTGTTCGAGGAGACGGGTACGCCACGGAGGCTCGCGGAGTTCATCGCGGCACGGATGCCGGCGACGGACGGGCAGGAGTCACCCCGGCCACGGACCGCACCCGAGCCGGAGCCCGAGCCAACGTTCGCCGCGCCACCCGCACCCCCAGCAGCCACCGCCCCCGCCGTCCCCGCCCCCGCATACGCCACCCGCGAGGAACTGGAAGACCTCGCCCACAAGATCCACCAGATGTCCCAGATACAGCTCCAGATGATGTCCCAGCTCTCCCAGCTGCTCGCGCTCCAGACCGCCACCGCCACCGACCGGCTCAACGGCAAGGTGGCCAAGTGACCGGCCTGAACGGCATATCCGCCGCACTCGACCGCGACCTGGCGGCGATGACCGAACTCTCGCAGCGCATCGCCGAACAGATGGGCGCGGACGCTCCCGTCCCGGAGCCGCCCCGAGTCCATGGTCCCCGGGTGACGGTCGCGAGAACCTCGGGCATGGTGCGGGACACCGCCCCGCAGACCCAGCAGGAGCATCTGGCCGACCTCGTCCGCCGCTACACCGCCAGAACACCGACCTCCAAGAGGATCGCCCAGCGCTACCGCCGTGTCCTCGCCGACAGCCGTGCCGTCGTCGGCTTCCGCAGCGGCACGAAGGAGATGCTGTACCCCATCGCGGGCCACCGGGCGAGCGGGGCGCGGCTTCAGGACGTAGACAACAACGAGTACGTCGACATCACGATGGGCTTCGGCGTCCTCCTCTTCGGCCATGAACCGGACTTCGTGACCGAGGCCGTCCGCGAGCACCTGTCCCGCGGCATCCAGCTCGGTCCGCGCAATGTCGAGACCGGCGAGGCGGCGGAACTCCTCGCCGAACTCACCGGCCTGGAGCGCGTGGCGTTCGCGGCCTCCGGTACGGAGGCGAACTCGGCGGCCATCCGCCTGGCCCGCGCCGCCACCGGACGCGACAAGATCGTCACCTTCCTGGGCGGGTACCACGGTCACGCCGACAACGTCCTCGGCCGCCCCTCCGGCGCCGGCGCCGACCGCCCGACCGTGCCCGTCTCCCGAGGCATCCCGCAGTCCGCCGTCGCCGATCTGCTGGTGCTCGACTACGGCAGCGACGCCGCCCTGGAGGCCATCGAACGGCACGCCGGCGAGATCGCGGCCGTCGTCGTGGAGCCCGTGCAGAGCAGGCACCCCGCGCTCCAGCCGGTCGAGTTCGTACGGAAGCTGCGGGAGCTGACCCGCCGCCACGGCATCGTGCTGTTCTTCGACGAGATGCTGACCGGCTTCCGCCCCGCCCCGCGCGGCGCGCAGGAGCTGTACGGCGTCACACCCGACCTCGCCACGTACGGCAAACTCCTCGGCGGCGGCTTCCCCATCGGCGCCATCGCGGGCCGCGCGGACATCATGGACGGCGTCGACGGCGGCCACTGGTCGTACGGCGACGACAGCTACCCGCCCGCCGACACCACCTTCTTCGGCGGTACGTACATCCAGCACCCGGTCTCGATGGTCGCCGCGCGCGCCGTACTGACCCACCTCAAGGAGAACAGCCCGCACCTGCAGGAGCGGCTCAACGCGCGGACCGCCGAACTGGCCGCCACGCTCAACGGCTTCTTCGAGGCCGAGGAGTACCCGCTGCGGATGAGCCACTTCGGCTCCCAGTTCCGCTTCGAGCACCGCGCCGACATGGAGCTCCTCTACCACCACCTCATGCTGCGCGGCGTGCATGTGTGGGAGTGGCGCAACTTCTTCCTGTCCACCGCCCACTCCGACGGTGACATCGAGTTCGTCGCGGACGCCGTTCGGGACTCGCTGCGCGAGCTGCGGGCGGCGGGCTTCTTCCCGGGCGTACGGCCCGTGGCCGCGCCGAAGGCCGCGTCACACGAGCCGGCGCCCCCCGCGCCCGAGCCGGTTGCCGCGATGGCCTGGAACGCGGCGGCCGTCACGGAGTCGCGCAGGGCACCTGCCGACGAACCCGCCGCGCGTACCACCGACTTCAGCGTCTACTTCTTCGGCGACTACCCGCGGGACGCCTCGACGCCCCGGCACGGCCAGTACGAACTGCTCCTGGACGTCGCCCGATTCGCCGACCGGCACGGCTTTCACGCGCTGTGGATGCCCGAGCGCCACTTCCACTCCTTCGGCGGCCTCTTCCCCAACCCCGCGGTGCTCGCCGCCGCGCTGTCCCGCGAGACCGAACGCATCCGACTCAACGCGGGCTCGGTCGTCCTGCCCCTCCACGACCCCATCCGGGTCGCAGAGGAGTGGTCGATGGTCGACAACCTCTCCGACGGACGGGTGGGCATCGGTGTCGCCAGCGGCTGGAGCGCCAACGACTTCGTCTTCTTCCCCGAACGTTTCGGCCGGCACAGGGAGCTGATGTACGAACAGCTGGAGGAGGTACGGAAGTTCTGGCGGGGGGACGCCCTGCGCCGGACCGGCGGCGACGGCGAGGTCGAGGTACGGCTCTTCCCCCGGCCGGTGCAGGACGCCCCGCCCATGCACACCGCGGTGGTCGCCAACCCCGCCTCGTACGAACTCGCCGCCCGCCACGACCTGGGCATCGTCACCAACCTGATGACCCAGAGCGTCGAGCAGCTCCGGGACAACATCGCCCGGTACCGGCGCACTCGGGCCGCGCACGGCCTGGACCCGGACGCCGGGCGGGTGGCCGTCCTGCTGCACACCTATCTCGCGGACGACCACGACACCGCGCGGACCGAGGCGTACGAGCCGCTGTCCCGCTATATGCGCGCGTCCCTGTCCGTGTTCAGCGGCGTCACCAACAGCCTCGGGCACAACATCGACCTGGCCGAGCTCAGCGAGGACGACCTGGACGCCGTGTTCCGCCGCGCCTACGGGCGTTACTGCGACCAGCGTGCCCTGATCGGCACGGTGGACAGCGTGCGGCCGGTGGTGGAGGCGGTGACGGCGGCGGGCGCCGACGAGATCGTCGCCCTGGTCGACTTCGGAGTCCCGCAGGAGGCGCTGCGCGAGGGTCTGCCGCGTCTGGACGCCTTGCGTCGCCGCTACCACCGACGGACCGGGACCCGCCCGGCACCCGCTGCCGCTGAGATCGCCTCCGCCGACGCCCCCTTGTCGCCGGGCCAGGAACGGATCTGGTTCCTGGAGCGGCTGCTCCCGGGTCGTACCGCCTACAACGAGATCAAGGCGATCCGCCTCGACGGCCCTCTCGACGTGCCCGCCCTGCACGCCGCGCTGCGCGGTGTCGTGGCCCGGCACGAGGGCCTGCGCACCGTCTTCCGGGAGATCGGGGGCGAGCCGCGCCAGGTGGTGCGAGCAGCCGCCGAACCGGACTTCGAGGTCGTGGACGCCACTGCCGGCAGCGGTTCCCGGACCACGCTCCAGGACGTCCTGTCGGCCGAGAGCGCCCGCCGCTTCGACCTGGCGGCCGGCCCGCTGTTCGTCACCCGGCTGGTCAGGCTCGCCGAGGCCGAGCACGTCCTGGTGCTGTCCCTGCACCACATCGTGGTCGACGCGGCCTCCGCCACCGTCCTCGCCCGCGACCTCTCCGCCCTCTACCGAGCCGAACGCGACGGAACCGCCCCCGACCTCCCGGCGCTCACCTGGACCTACGCCGACCACACCAGGGAACAGGCGGCGGCGTCCGCGCACAGCCCCGAGGCCGACGAGGACCTGGCCCACTGGCGCCGCGTCCTCGGCGGCGACCTGCCCACGCTCGCCCTGCCCACCGACCGGCCGCGCCCGGCCACCATGACCTCCAACGGCCGGGCCGTCTTCCACACCCTCGACCCCGAACTCTCCCGCCGACTGCGCGAGTTGAGCCGGGTCCGCCGCAGCACCCTGTTCATGACGCTGCTCGCCGGATACACGGCGATGCTGCACCGGGTCACCGGACAGACGGACCTCGTCGTCGGCACCCCCATCTCGGACCGGCCCGAGCGGGCCGAGCATGTGCTCGGGTTCTTCGTGAACACACTCGCGCTACGCCTCGACCTGTCCGGCGACCCCACCTTCGGCACACTCCTGGACCGGGTGCGCACGGTCGCCCTCGACGCCTACGACCACGCCCGGGTGCCCTTCGAGCGCGTGGTGCGCGAGTTGGACCCGCCGAGGGCGGTCGACCGGACACCGGTGTTCCAGGCGTTCGCCGAGTTCCAGCGGGCCGAGCCGTTCCGCTTCGAGCTGCCCGGCATCGAGGCCACACCCCTGGACGCCGGACCGGACAAATCCCTGACCGATCTCACCGTCTACTTCACCGATCAGCCGCACGGTGTGCGCTGCCATCTGGAGTACAACACCGACCTGTTCGACCCGTACACGGTCGAGCGGTTCTTCACCACTCTCCGGGATCTGCTGGCCGCAGCGGTCGAAACGCCGGACGCACCGCTGTCCCGGCTCGCCCCGGCGGTCGTCGAGGGCGAGCCCGTGCCGCAGGGCTGGCAGCGCGGCCCCGCCCGTCCGCTCGCCGACTCCACCGTCGACGACCTCGTCGCCCGGCAGGTGTCCGCAACACCGGGCAGTACGGCTGTGATCAGCGGTGACGCCCGGTTGACGTATCGTCAACTCGACGATCAGGCAGAGCGGTTGGCCGCCGCACTCCGTGAACAGCACCCTGAGGGTGGCGGTGAGGTCGCGCTGTGGCTGCCTCGCTCCGCCGACCTCGTCGTCGCCATGCTCGCCGTGCTCAAGGCGGGATGCGCGTATGTGCCGTTGGACCCGTCCCTCGGGCGAGCGCGCGCCGAGCAGATCATCGCCGAGTGCGGAGCCCGGGTCGTGGTGTCGACGCGCGACGAGGCCGCCGCCCTGGAACTGCCCGCGGACGTGACCGTCGTACCGCCCGACACGACCGCGCGACACCCGTCGCGCTCCGCGTCCCGCGCCGGCGGCCACGCGCCATGCTGCGTCCTCTACACCTCGGGCAGCACCGGCACCCCCAAGGGCGTCGTCGTGCCGCACCGCGCTGTCGTCGACCTGTGCGAGTGGCACCACCGGCGCTTCGCCTGCACCCCGGCCGACCGCGGCTCCGTCGTGTGCAGCCAGAGTTTCGACGCCTCCCTCCTGGAGATCTGGCCTGCCCTGACCGCGGGGGCGTCGGTCACGATCGCCGACGAGGAGATCCGCAGGGACCCGCTCGCCCTGGCCCGGTGGTACGCCGAGCAGGGCGTCACCTTCTCCATCCTTCCCACCGCCCTCGGCGAACAGGTGCTGCGACTGCCTGCGGGCGACCAGCCGCCACTGCGTCATCTGCTGCTCGGCGGAGACGTACTGCGCACCCGGCCGCGCCCCGAGGCGCCGTACGAGACCGTGAACGTGTACGGGCCCACCGAGATCACGGTCCTGTGCACCACGGAAACCGTCACCCCGCAGGGCCAGGACCTCGCCGAGCCCATCGCCATCGGACGCCCGGTCGACAACGTACGGCTGAGCGTGCTGGACGAGTCGGGCGCCCCGGTCCCCGTCGGCACGGTGGGGGAGCTGCACGTCGCCGGGCCGGGCGTGGCCCTCGGCTACCTCCACCGCCCCGACCTCACCGCGGAGCGGTTCCAGCCGGATCCGGATGCCGCTCCGGACGCGCGCCGGTACCGCACGGGTGACCTGGTCCGCTGGACCGCCGACGGGAAACTGGAGTTCTGCGGCCGGGCCGACGACCAGGTGAAGATCCGTGGCTTCCGGGTCGAGCCCGAGGAGGTCTCCCATGTGCTCAACGCCCTCGACGGCGTCAGCGAGGCGGCCGTACTGGCCCGGCGCGACAACCGGGGCGAGGCGTATCTCGCGGCCTACGCCGTGCCCGCCGACCCGGTCGGCACGGCGGCCGACGACCGCCAGGCCCGTGCCGACCTCCTTGCCGAGGAACTCGCGGCCCGGCTGCCGGAGTACCTCGTGCCGCGCGCCTGGCGCATCCTGCCCGCCCTGCCCGTGACGGGCAACGGCAAGCTGGACCGGTCCGCGCTCCCGGCACCGGACCTCGTCACCACGGCACCGAGCCGCAGGCCGAGCGGCGGCGGGGAGCCGGCGGCCGGTCACGGGACGGACATCGGGCGTCGAGTACGGCGGCTGTGGGCGGACGAGTTCGGGATCGACGCCGACGGCATCGCGGACGACGCCTCGTTCTTCGATCTGGGCGGCCACTCGATCACGGCGATGCGGTTGGTCAACCGCGTCCGCGAGGAGTTCGGCACCGAGTACCCGATGCTGGGCTTCTACCAGGACCCGACCCCGCGAGCCATGACGGCCCAACTCGAGGGCATGGCAGGCGAGACGACACGCCGGCCGCCAACAGCCGATGACGCACCGGCCGACGACGCACCTGGCGATGTGGAACGCCGCGCGCCCGCCACCGCGCAGCAGTCCCGCTTCGCCACGGTCCACGCCGACCACCTCCTCCCACAGGTCTTCAACGTCGCCCTGCGGATCACCTTCTCCGGTGACCTGGACGTGGCGGCTCTGCGGACCGCCCTGACCCGGCTCGTCGAGCGGCACGAGGGACTGCGCACCCGCCTGGCCCGCAGCGGCGACGGCTGGGAGCAGCAGGTACTGCGGCCCCGCCCGGTGGAACTACCGGTCGAGGACCTCACCGGACGACGAGCGCACGAGCTTCGGTCCGCCGTGGAACGAGCCGGCGCCGAGGCCGCCGAGACACCGCTGGATCCCATGGCCGGCATCCCGATGACGCAGCGCCTGCTGCGTACCGGCGAGAGCACCTGGGTCCTGCTGCTCGTGCTGCACCACTCCGCCTGCGACGGCTGGTCCGTCAGCCTGCTCCTGAAGGAACTGGCCGCGCTCTACGGCTCGGAGGCGAAGGGCGAACCCGACACCCTCCCGCCGGTGGGATGCCAGCCCGTGACGTACGCCCAGTGGCAGCTGGAGCAGGCCGGCGAGGCCGCCGACGAAGAGAAGGTGGAGTTCTGGCTGCGCGAACTCGACGGAGTGCCGTTCACCGTCGACCTGCCGCTGGACCGGCCCCGTCCGAAGAGCGCGAGCGGACGCGGCGGCGCCGTGATGTTCACCGTGCCTGCCGAGGTACGGACCGCCGTCGAGCGGCTGGCGAGAGCGCGAGGTACGACGCCCTTCGCGGTCACGGCGGCGGCCCTGGGCCGGATGCTCGCACAGAAGTCCGGCCAGTCCGACGTCGTGTTCAACGTCTCCTACGCCAACCGTGAGCGCCGCGAGTTCGAGTCCCTGCTGGCATGCACGGTCACCGGCTTCGCGCTGCCGGTGCGGGATGGGGCCGCGGATTCCTTCGCCGCGCTGACGGACCAGGTCGCCCGGACGACGGTGGAGTGCATGGACCGGGCCCTGCCGGTACGCCGGATCGCCCCGGCGATGCGCGAGCGCAGGGGCGTCGAGGTACCGGACCGGCTGGACGTCGGCTTCGCCTACCAGAACTCACTGGAGGCGGAGGTCGAACTGCCCGGTCTGACCACGGCCATCGAGGACCTCGCACCCGCCGCGGCCCGGACGGAGCTCACCGTCGGGCTCGTCCCGGCCGGGGACGAACTCAGGGGCTTCGTCGAGTACTCGTCCGACCTGTGGGACCGCGGCACCATCGAGGGCTGGACCCACGACTACGTCGCCCTCCTTCGCGAGGAGGTCGGACGGGCGCTGGAGCGCTGAACCCCCTCGGCGTCCGCCGTGCCACGCCGGCCGGCGGACGCCGATGCTCACGCCGCGCTGCTGCTCCTCGGCATCCAGTGCCGGCAGGTCATCTCGTGCTCGGCGCCGAGGCTCGTCCACCAGCGCTCGCAGCACGCCGAGTCGAGCTCCGCCCGGACGATCGCCTCGGCGGCATCGCCGCCGCCACGCGATGCCCGCGCGATCAGATCCAGCAGGATGCGCCGCTGTTCGCCGATCACCGTCTCCCGTACGACGGCGATGACCGGTACGAGACCGGCGGCCGCGAACAGACAGGCGGCCCACATCGGGCCGTAGCGGAATTCGAGGATCGAGGTCCAGGCGAGCCCCGCGCTCGTGGCGATGTAGAGGACACACAGCAGGCGGCTGGAGCAGTTCATGGGTGTACACCGTCCTTGAGGCGGATCGCTTCCCTCTGTCCAACTACTCACGGCCCTCTCGGATTCGGGTGATTTTTCCCACCGTGACCCACCAGGCCCGGACCGCCGGGAATGACTAGGCGCCGACCGGGGCCTTCCTCTGGAACGCGGAGCGATAGGAGTGCGGCGTGGTGCCGACCACCCGGCGGAACCGCTCGCGGAACGCCGTCGGCGAGCCGAACCCCGCCTGCCGGGCGATCCGCTCGATCGGATGGTCGCTGTTCTCCAGCAGATACTGGGCCCGCCGTACCCGCGCCCGCAGCAGCCACTGCAGGGGAGTGGTGCCGGTCTGTTCACGGAACCGGCGGCCGAAGGTGCGTTCGCTCATCCCCGAGCGCTCCGCCATCGCCCCGATGGTGATCTCCCCCGCGAGATTGTCCTCGATCCACTCCAACAGGGGTTCCAGCGCCGAGCCGCGCGGCACGGGCGGGTGCTCGTGCACGATGAACTGGGCCTGCCCGCCCTCCCGTTCCAGCGGTACGACGGACATGCGGGCGGTGTGGGCGGCCACGGCCGACCCGAGGTCCCGCCGGATCATGTGCAGGCACATGTCCAGTCCCGCGGCGGCTCCGGCGGACGTGAGGATCTGCCCGTTGTCGACGTACAGCACGTCCGGCTCCACATGCACGCCGGGGAAGCGTCGGGCCAGCTCGCCGGTGGCCATCCAGTGGGTGGTGGCGCGCAGCCCGTCCAGCAGTCCGGCCTCGGCCAGGACGAAGGCGCCCACGCACACGGACGCGATGCGCGTGCCGGTCCGCGCGGCCTCTCGTAGCGCCGCCAGGACGTCCGCGGACGGCGGCTCGGTGCCGTCGCAGCCCGGCACGATGATCGTGTCCGCGTCCGCCAGCCCGTCGAGCCCCCGGTCGATGCGCAGCGCGAAGCCCTCCGTGGTCACCTCCGGCGATTCCGCGCACAGCCGGACCCGATAGGGGCGGCGGCCATCCGGCAGCCGCGTCCAGCCGAACATCTGGAAGGGCGTCGCCATGTCGAACGGCACCACATTGTCGAGAACCAGGATCGCCACGGTGTGCATGAACGCCACCTTAGGCAGGTTCCCGCCAACGACAGAAGGCCAGGTCATGGGTTGGGTTCCGGGTACAGGATCCGGGAACAGGACCTGACGGCGAGGCTGGCGAGAATCCGTTGGAAGCTGTCATTTCAGCCCCTGTGTGATCAGCTGGAAGATCCCTAACGTGGGCGGGAGCCGCCGCCCCACGTGAACTGGGGCCGAGGCCGCCTGATGCCACGCCGACACGGAGACCGACAGCACCCGATGACCAAGATCCTGCTCATCCTTCACGTCCTTGCCGCCATCATCGCCGTCGGCCCCGTCACCGTCGCCGCCAGCATGTTCTCGCCGGCCGCGCGCCGCGTCCCGGCGGCGGACGGGGCGGTGGCGGTGGGTACCGTCCAACTGCTGCACCGCATCTGCCGCCTCTACGCGGCCATCGGGGTGTCGGTCCCCGTCCTCGGCCTGGCCACCGCCCTGGCGATGGGCGTCCTGGGCAGCGGATGGCTCATCACATCCATCGCCCTGACCACCGCGGCCGCCGGCCTGCTGATCGCGTTCGTCCTGCCCCGCCAGGAGGAACTCCTGGAGCAACTGAGCGCCCTGCAGCCCGTCGAGCGCTCGGCCACGGTCCAACTCGCCATGGTCACCGGGATCTTCAACCTTCTGTGGGCGACCGTCACCATCCTGATGATCGTCCGGCCGGGCTCGACGACGGGTGCCTGACCCGGCGCCTGGGCGGCCCACGACGATGCGTCGGGGCCGCCGTAGTGCCCGTTCGTCCGCCGTCAAGCACTCTGGCAGAATTCGTACTTCAGTGTGCGTCGGCGCCTAGACTCGACAGCCGTGCCCAAATGCACACAGGGCCACGACAGGAAAGGCGCGTTGACGGGTGTTCCAGGATTCCCCCATTTACGACCGGCTGATCGCGGAGCGCGGCGACATCCCCACCCAGGTGCGCAGGGAGGCAGAACGCGTCAGCAGGGAAATCGAGTTCGCCATGCAGCCGCTGCTGTCCCGCGGCAACGCGGTTGCTCCCGGCCCCCCGGCCCCGACATGGCAGCGCGGCGCCCTGCCGCCCGGCCCCCAGCAGCGCTGAGCCGCGTCAGGTGACCTTCACGCTCGCCCCGTTGACGTGCGGCTCCTGCCCGCCGACGGGGCGAGCGAGCCACTCGGCGATGCTCCGGGCGATCGGCTGGCCCGTGTCCACCTCGACGAAGCCGAACTGCCCCGACTGGTTGCACTCCAGGAACCACCACGTCCCGTCGGCGTCCTCGACGAAGTCGAAGGCCCCATAGGCGAGTTCGGCGTCCCGCAGGTACGCGCGGACGGCCTCGGCGACGCGCGGCGCGACGTCGACGGGGCGCCACGGCACGTCGGACGCGGCGAAGCGGACGTCCACCTCGGCCTCGCATCCCGTCGCCTTGCGGGCGGCCAGCAGCCGGTCACCGACCGCGGTGAGACGGATGTCGGCCCGCTTGGCGACGCGGCGTTGCAGCAGGGTGGGTCCGAACGCGACGGCGGAGAAGTCCGTGTCCGGGGCCACCCTGCTGGTCGGCACCGCGCGGGGCGGGTCCTGCGGATGCGCGCCGGAGACCGGCTTGACCACCAGATCCGGATAGCGCTCGGCGAACTCGCGGGCGGCCTGCGGAAACGTGGTGATCAAGGTGGCCGGAACGGGCAGACCGCACCGCTGGGCCAGCCGCAACTGCCAGGGCTTGTGACGGGCCCGGCGAGCCGCGTCGGGATGGTTCATCCAGCGGGCGTCGCTGCCGCGCAGCATGCCGTACAGCGCCTGCCCGGACTCCTCCGTCAGCCAGGCCGAGGCACTGGCGGCGCGCTGCGCGGCCGGCCCCGGCCTGCGCAGCCAGACCGAGCGCAGCCCGCCGATGCTCACCAGGCGCCCCGCGGCCGAGAGATGGCCGCGGAAGGCGCCGTGCACGAACTCGCCGGACAGCGCGACCCCGCCGGTCAGGTCGGCGGGATCGAGGCGGAACACCGGAACGCCGGCCGCATTGAGGTGCACGACCACCATGTCCGCGGTCACGTCCTCTTCGTTGGTCAGAATCAAGACGGTCATCGTCGCCGACCCGCGTTCAGTCGTCGAAGTGAGTCTTCGAGCCCGCCGTGGACGTGGTGGTCGCCAACTCCCGCAACAAGGCGTGGTCACAGGCGGCTATACGGCCGTCACGGAGCACGTTCAACTGCATACCGGAGTCGTAGGCGTACGGAGCGGTGACCTCCAACTCCACTGCCGGCCGTGCATAGTTGAGCGCGAACGGTTGCATCGTCTCTCCCTCAAGGTGCTGCTCCGATCGAGCCTGGTCACCCGGCGGCGGTTCCTCGGTCCGCCGACGCCCTCTGGTGTCCACTTACTTAAACGAATCGAACGCGTGGTTGGTTTCCTTACTTTCCGTAATCAGTGGCGTCCGGCGGTCCCGCCTCGGGAGAGCGGCGCAGGGTACGCAGTGCCAGCAAGAGCACGCCGATGTCGTCCAGATACACCGGATCGGGCACCAGATCGGCGGGCAGCACGAAGTACAGGACGGCACCCCAGAACACCCATCGCGGCCCGGTCGGCAGCCCGGAGCGGCGCAGCAGCCGTCGGGTGCGCACGAGCCGCACCAGCACCCCGACGGCCACGGCGAGCACGACTGCCGCGAGGGCCACGACGACGACGATCACCGTAGTGGTCGACTCCACTGACCCTCCTCCTGCCGGTGTCGCACATCACACGCACTGCTAGTCGGATGCCCGCTCGAGTGGTCCGCATTGCATGACGGCGGTCACCCGGCCGCATCCCTTCACCCGTCAGGACGGAAGACGCAGATAGCGGCCGGTCACCTGCTTGACCGGCCTCCCGGGCAGACGAAGCACGCACCGAAGCGCACCCGCCCCACGCAGTAGCGCCCTCCCACGAATCCGCCGCAGTCGGCATACGCCGACGGAGTGCACGGGTCGGTCGTTTCCCCTACTTTTCGCTCGCCTACTTTCCGCTCGCTCCGGCTAGCGGTCGGAGGTCTCCGGCTGTTCCTCCGTGGCGGTCCTGCGATTCCGGGCGTTGCCCTTGAGGCGCTCGAAGGTCCGGGTCAGCTGCTGGAGGGGGGACGCCGGTGCGTCGGCGCTCGGCTCGGGCCGGGGCTCGGGTACGGCCTCGGCGGACTCCCGGAAGGCGGCCAGCGCCGCGTGCGCCTGTTCGGCGGCCTCGCGGTACAGGTCCCGGGACTTCGTCATCGCCTCCAGAGCCTCCGCGTACATCGCCACCAGCTGCCGCTCGCGGGCGAGTTCCTCTTCGAGGGTCAGCAGCCGCCAGTCCGCCCGCAGGGCGGTCAGGGCCTCCTCGCCGCCGTCCGGCAGCGGCCGCGGCAGGGCGGCGAAGCGGGTCACGGCGTGAATGAGTTCGGCCGGCTCCGAGCCGTCGAGGAAGACGCTGCGTACGGCGAACTCGTCGGCGTCGTAGCCGGACGGTGCCGGAGTCCCGGGCAGCACCACGGCACCGCCGCGCGGCACCTGCACGTCGTGCTCGCGCAGGGCCCAGTTCACGACCCGCAGCTGGCTGGGCGAGGCACGGTGCTCGACCACCCGGTGCCGCAGGCCGGGCGGCAGCATCCCGGCCAGGGGGGTGCGGCCGCGCTGGTCGGTGGTCATGGCCTCGTGGACGACGACATGGATGCTCCAGCCGTCACCGGCGGCGTCCCGCAGCACACGCCGGACGGCCTTGTCGTCCGAGGGGAGCGGGTTGATGGCCCGCAGTCGCAGGCCCGTGGCCACGTCGTGGTCCCAGGTCGCGTCCGGGTCCTGCGGCCAGAACATCGCGGCCGGCGACGGCCACCGCGGGTCCCACGGGGCGTCGGCCTCCGCGATCAGCGTCCACTCCTGACCGTCGTCGGAGCCGTGCTCGACGGTCAGCCGGGCCCGTACGGTCACGGTCTCGGCGACCCGCCAGCGGGCCTCGAAGGCGGACACCTGGGCGCCCTCGGCCTCGGGCACCTCCAGGAAGTCGTCTACGGTCCGGCTGTCCTTGAGCTGCCGCAGACTGAGCCGGAGTACATCCTGCGCGGCGGGCCCGAGGTGACGGCCGCGGGCCGACCACACCGTCGAAGGGATGGTGGGGCGGGTGCTGGAGGAGCTGGGCATGGGTCCATCTGTGGGCGGGGGTACGTGCTCGTACCAGTATGTCGCCGCCGGTTGGTCCCGAACGGGCGGGGGTGCGCACACGGGGTGTGTGCGCACCGCACCGACCGGCCGCCGCTCACTCGTGGCCCGCGCCACGTCCCGTCAGGACAATGGCCCGGTGAGCAGGACCCGCCCACCATCCGCATTGGGGCGGGTCCTGCTCGTCCGCGGGCGCTCGCTCAGTTGTGGTAGCCGATGTAGCCGTTGCCGTCCCGGTCGTTGCCGCTCTTGGTGTAGGCGTGCGAGTCCGCCCCGGCGCCCGAGGGCTTGTAGAGGTAGATCGAGTCCGCGTCGTTGTTCCACATGAAGTTGCAGTTGTCGCGGTAGACGACGTTGTTCTGGTCGGAGTCGGTGCCGTTGCCGCCCCTGAGCTTCACATAGTCACCGGGCTGCAGGCTGTGGTTGGCGGTGAACGTGAAGCGGTTGCCGGCCTTGTCCTTCACGACATAGCCCTTGAGGTTGACCGTGGTGCCGGACGAGTAGTTCTTGATCGTGAGGTATTCCTCGTCGGTGTTGCCGGTCCGGCAGTTGTTCGAGTCACGGCCGGGCGCGTCGTACTGGATGCCGCGGATCTTCAGCGCGGACGAGTACTCGGTGGCCTGGGCCGGGGCGGCGGAGAGGGCCGCGAGCGTGCCGGCCGCGACGGCGGTTGTGGCGACAATGCGTATGCGCATGGAGAAATATCCCCCCGTGTGGAGCTACTGTGAAGATCAGGAGTGTATCCGGGGAAGGTGACCGCTGTGCCGGCTTCACCGAAAAGCGGGAAAACCGAGAGGGCCGGGGGTTGACCCCCGGCCCTCTCCGTCGGCGTCGGTGTCGGCGCGCTACGCGCCGCTCTCCCGAAGCATGTCCTCGCGCTCGACGATCTTCACGCGCTCACGGCCCTGCGGCTCGCCCAGCGCCTTCTCGGCGGCGTCGAGCTTGTACCAGCCCTCCCAGGTGGTGAACCGGACCTCGCGCTCGGCGAGGAACGCCTCCACGGCCTCCGGCTCGGGCGAACCCGGCGTCTGCAGACGGCCGTTCGCGAAGTCGTCCAGCAGGTTCGACACCGTCTCGTTGGCGTCGCCCTTGGTGTGGCCGATCAGACCCACCGGACCGCGCCGGATCCAGCCGGTGACATACGTCGACCGCAGGTGCTCGCCGGACTCCTGGATGACCCGGCCGCCCTCGTCCGGGACGGTGCCCGAGCCGATGTCCCAGGGCAGCTTGGGGAGTTTGTCGGAGAGGTAGCCGACCGCGCGGTAGATCGCGGTGACGTCCCAGTCCTTGAACTCGCCGGTGCCCTTGACGTTGCCGGTGCCGTCCAGGGTCGTGCGCTCGGTGCGCAGGCCGACGACCTTGCCGTCCTCGCCGAGGATCTCGGTGGGCGACTCGAAGAAGTGCAGGAACAGCTTGTGCGGACGGTCGCCGACGTCGCGGATCGCCCAGTTCTCCAGGGTCTTGGCGACCATGTCGGCCTGCTTGTTGCCGCGCCGGGTCTCGATCGAGCCCTCGTCGTAGTCGATGTCCTCGGGGTCGACGATGACCTCGATGTTGGGGGAGTGGTCCAGCTCCCGCAGCTCCATCGGGGAGAACTTCGCCTGGGCCGGGCCGCGGCGCCCGAACACATGGACTTCCAGCGCCTTGTTGGCCTTCAGGCCCTCGTGGACGTTCGGCGGGATCTCCGTCGGCAGCAGCTCGTCCGCCGTCTTGGCCAGGATGCGGGCCACGTCGAGCGCGACGTTGCCGACGCCGAGGACGGCGACCTTCTCCGCCTGAAGCGGCCAGGTGCGCGGCACGTCCGGGTGGCCGTCGTACCAGGAGACGAAGTCGGCCGCGCCGTAGGAGCCGTCGAGTTCGATGCCGGGTATGCGCAGCTCGCGGTCGGCCGTCGCGCCCGTGGAGAAGATCACGGCGTCGTAGAACGCGCGCAGATCGTCCAGGCTGATGTCGTTCGGGTAGTCGACGTTGCCGAAGAGACGGATCTGCGGCTTGTCCAGCACCTGGTGCAGGGCCGTGATGATGCCCTTGATGCGGGGGTGGTCGGGGGCGACGCCGTACCGGATCAGCCCGAACGGCGCCGGCATGCGCTCGAACAGGTCGATGGACACACCGGGTTCGGCGGCCACCTTGGACTTGAGCAACGCGTCGGCGGCGTAGATCCCGGCGGGGCCGGCTCCGACAATGGCTACCCGCAGGGGGCGGGGCATGATCAGGTTCCCTTCGAGAGGCGATAGATCGACTCGAACGGGAAGCCTAAACTAAGGCAAGCCTAAGTCGGTACGCGGGTCCAACCTATGAGCTCATAAACCCATTCTATGGGCTGGTCCGGGGTTGCCGTACCGCACGGGCGGCACGGCAACCCCGGGGTCTCGGTCAGCCGATGTGATAGCTGTCCCCGTACACCTTCCAGTCCAGCGGCGTATTGAGGTCCAGGTTGCCGTTGCGCAGGAAGACCCGCTGGGCGGTGTCGACCCGGCTGGTGTCGCTGTGGGCCTCCTCCTGCTTCATGGCCCACACCCGGGCGTCCAGGAAGGCGTTCAGATAGGCGACTTCGTCGCCGCCCTGCGCCGGCGGCCGGGCCCGGTTCAGGGCGCGCCCCCGGATGTTGCGGAAGCTGGTGGGGTCGGTGCCGTCGCCGTGCATGACGATGGCGTCATAGTAGGCGAACTGACCGAGCGCCCTGAGGCCGTCGGTCTTGCCCTGCCGGACGGCCGGGTTGAAGTACACCCGGTCGCGTTCGTCGTTCTGCGCCTGCTTGAACGCCTGGTCCTGTGCGGCCCGGCCCCAGTCGCGGGGGTAGTTCGGGTCGAGCCCGTCGTGCGAGTCGGTGCCGTCGACCCGGCGCAGCGCCGGCAGGTACGGGGCGAGGACGTTGCCGGGGCGGCGGTCCGAGTACAGCTCGACGAGGTCGAGCATGTCGCCCGTGCCGGAGCAGAAGCCGATGATGCCGGCGGTGTAGCCGCGGCCGTCGCCGATGTCCTCGATGTACTTGTACTGCGCCTTCCAGTCGAGCGAGGAGTTCTCCGCGCTCGACACCAGCTTCATGGCGATCTCCTTCTTCGCCGGGTCGTCGAGTCCCACCGCGGCGTGGTGCGCGGCGGCGGTTGTGGGGTTGAGGAATGGGGTGGACGCCACTGACGCGCCGATCAGGGCGAGGAGCGTGCGGCGCGACGTGTGCGTGGGGTGGTGCTTCACGGCGGCTCCAATGGGGGGTGGGGGGTGGGGAGTTGGCCGTACGTGACACTGATAGGAAGGTTTCCTATCAGATGCTGGGCGCAGAGGGCACCCGTCGCGTCAAAGGTTCGTACCTATCTACAAGCCGGCGCCGGCTACGGCAGCGGCTGCTCCGCCCAGATCACCTTGCCCGCGGGCAGATACCGGGTTCCCCAGCGCTCGGCCAGCTGCGCGACCAGGAACAGGCCGCGCCCGCCCTCGTCCGTCATCGCCGCGTACCGAAGATGCGGCGAGGTGCTGCTGCTGTCGAAGACCTCGCAGATCAGGCTCCGGTCGTGCAGCATGCGCACCCGGATCGGATCACCGCCGTACCGGATGGCGTTGGTGACCAGCTCGCTCAGGATCAGCTCCGTGGTGAACGACAGCTCCTCCAGGCCCCAGCCCTCCAGTGTCCGCGTCACCGCGGAACGGACCTGGGCCACGGCCGCCGGGTCGGACGGCACCTGCCATTCGGCCACCAGGTCCGCCCCGAGCGCCCGGGTACGCGCCACTAGTGTCCTGCGCCGGAGATGCGTCGGCAGAAGCGGGCGAGGGAGTCGAGGATCTCCTTGGCGGTCTTGGTCCAGATGAAGGGCTTGGGGTCTT